>CALERQ010000170.1 GCA_937907305.1 uncultured Clostridia bacterium
AGGCTTTTCACCGCAGGCCATCAGCCCTACGGCCAGCAGGCAGCACAGGGTCAGTGTCAGTATCCAGGTCAGCTTTTTCATGTTGTTTCCTCCTGTTGATGTTAGGCTTACAATTAGGCGGCTTACACTAAATATAACGAATGAGCGCCGCAAAATGCAACATCTATTTCATTAATAAAGTGTAATAAATCCCGCTTCATTAATAAAGTGTAATAAATCCCGCAAATTATTGCAGTCCCCGCAAAAAATCCCCGCAGACTCGAAAGCCTGCGGGGAAATATGCTTTGCGCTATCCTCTTACTTGATGATAGAGAAGTTAACTACCAGCGCGGCAAATACGATGGAAACCATCGACAGCAGCTTGATGAGGATGTTGATAGCGGGGCCGGAAGTATCCTTGAAGGGATCGCCTACGGTATCGCCAACGACAGCAGCCTTGTGGGCATCGCTGCCCTTGCCGCCGTGTACGCCGCTCTCAATGTACTTCTTGGCATTATCCCAGGCACCGCCGGAGTTCGCCATGAAGATAGCGAGCAGGAAGCCGGAAACGGTAGCGCCGGCCAGCATGCCTACCACGCCCTTGTAGCCCAGGATCATACCGACTACGATGGGGGTCACGATGCCAACTACGGTGGGCAGGATCATCTCGTGCAGAGAAGCCTTGGTGCACAGGTCAACGCAGCGGGCATAGTCGGCATCGGCTTTGCCGTCCATCAGGCCAACGATCTCCTTGAACTGACGGCGAACCTCTACTACAACGGACTGGGCTGCGCGGCCAACGGATTGCATGGTAAGCGCCGCGAACACGAAAGGCAGGCAGGCGCCGATGAACAGACCAACCAGAACAACAGGGGTCATAACGGAGAAGTCATTGAAGGTAACGGCAGCGCCAACCTCTTGGACCTTCTCGATGTAAGAAGCAATCAGAGCCAGAGCAGTCAGAGCAGCGGAGCCGATAGCAAAGCCCTTGCCGGTAGCGGCAGTGGTGTTGCCCAGGGAATCCAGCGCGTCGGTACGCTCACGAACTTCGGGCTCCAGGCCGGCCATCTCGGCAATGCCGCCGGCGTTATCAGCCACGGGGCCATAGGCGTCGGTCGCCAGGGTGATGCCCAGGGTAGCCAGCATGCCTACGGCAGCCAGCGCGATGCCGTACAGACCCATGGAGGTGGAAGCGGCGCCGCCGGAAACATAGTAGGCAACCAGGATGCACACCGCAACGATAACGATGGGCAGGATGGTGGAGAGCATGCCCAGGCCCAGACCGCCGATCATGATAGTGGCGGAACCGGTCAGGGCGGTGTCAGCCAGGCCCTGGGTGGGCTTGTAGGTGTCGGAAGTAAAGTACTCGGTGGAAGCGCCGATGAGAACGCCGGCAACCAGACCGGCCAGGATCGCGAAGTAGATACCGGTGTACTCGGTGCCCAGTACGCCGCGAACCAGGAAGAAGGCAGCGATGGCGATGATAAGAGCACTCAGGTTGGTGCCGCGGCGCAGAGCGGAAAGCAGGGTGCGCTGATCGGTGGATTCACCGGTGCGTACAAAGAAGGTGCCGATAATGGAAGCCAGAATACCCAGGGCTGCCATGATCATGGGCAGGGCCATGGCCTTCAGCTCGCCGCCAAAGGCAGCAACGCCCAGCGCGGAAGCGGAAATGATGGAGCCAACATAGCTCTCGTACAGGTCAGCGCCCATACCGGCTACATCGCCTACATTATCGCCTACATTATCGGCAATAACAGCGGGGTTGCGGGGGTCATCCTCGGGGATGCCGGCCTCGACCTTACCCACCAGGTCAGCGCCTACATCGGCAGCCTTGGTGTAGATACCGCCGCCGACACGGGCAAACAGAGCCATGGAGGAAGCGCCCATACCAAAGGTCAGCATAGCGCTGGTGATGGCAGAGGGATCCAGCTTAAAGACGAACTTCAGCAGGGTGAACCAGATGGAAATATCCAAAAGGCCCAGGCCTACTACGGTAAAGCCCATAACAGAACCGGCGGAAAACGCAACGCGCAGGCCGCGGTTCAGGCTGCTGCGGCAGGCATTGGCGGTGCGGCAGTTGGCCTTGGTGGCTATGCGCATGCCGATGAAGCCGGACAGACCGGAGAAGAAACCGCCGGTAACGAACGCAAAGGGAACAAACCAGGTCAGCAGACCGGTAGCAGCCATGATGCACAGCACAACGAACATGCAGGCAAAGAAGATGGCTACGATGGTGTACTGGCGCTTCAGATAGGCGTTAGCGCCTTCGCGGATAGATGCAGAGATCTTCTGCATCAGCGGGGTGCCTTCCTCAAACTTCAGGACCTTCTTCGCGGTGAGCAGTGCAAACAGCAGCGCGATGACGGAGCCGAGGAAAGTCAAGAGAACAAGAACTTTCTCCATTTTGTTTTAGCCTCCTTGTGAATTCACGATAAAGTGTCTATCAAATAATACCGAAAAATGGGGCCGTTGTCAAGGTGTTGGGGCCGACACTTTGCCCAAAAACTAACCAAATTTTTGAGATTTTCGCTCAAAAAGAACGCCATCTCGCACAAGGCAAAATGGCGTTGATTCCGGTACTTTTCCGGCTGCTTTTTTGTCAAAGGATTAACAAGTTCCGCCATGCGGAAGACGCATCGGTGCTATGTTGTGATACTTCCACAAACATTGGCGTATTTTTGGCCCAAATCAGCGCAAAACATCAAATCAGATTGCCCAAAAACGGCGCGATCACCACCGTCAGCAGGGCGGTGATCACCAGTGAAAGGCTGCCCATGGCGCCTTCCACCTCGCCCAGCTCCAGCGCCTTTACCGTGCCAAAGGCGTGGCTGCCGCAGCCCATGGCCACGCCCTGCGCCACCCGGTCAGTCACATGGAACCACCGCAGCACCTGCGGCCCCATGATGTTCCCAAAGATGCCGGTGATGGAAATGGCCGCCATGGTGATACCGCCGGTGCCGCCCAGCTCCTCGGCCAGCGGCATGCCCACCGCTCCCGTTACCGATTTGGGGATCAGCGTTACAAAGTCGTAGTGCCCCAGCCGGAACACCAGCGCCACGGCCAGCACGCACAGGGCGTTCACCGCCACCCCGGTCAGAATGCCGGCCACGATGGCCAGGGGGTACTCCCGCAGCTTCTGGATCTGGCGGTATAGCGGCAGCGCCAGGCAGGCGGTAGCCGGGGTCAGCAGGTAGGTGATATACTGGGCGCTTTGGTTGTAGGCGTCGTAGTCGATATCAAAAATGAGCAGCGCCCCGATGAGCAGCGCCAGGCAGATAAGGATAGGATTGGCCAACGGGTGCCCGATCCGATCGCTGATGCGGAAGGATATCACATAGATGATCAGGGTCAGTGCGGCCCCAAAGTAAGCGGAAAAGGCAATGTAATCATTCATGCTTTTTGTCCTCCCGCCGTTTGGCCTCCTGCCGGCCCACCGCCTGGGCGGCCTTGCCGCTGATGCCAATGACCAGTGTAGTGCCCAGAATGCCCAGCAGCACCACCGGCCCGCCCATCACTGCCAGATATTCCGGCTGGGTGATAAGCGCTACTGTGGGCGCAACAAACAGCACCGGCATAATGGAGATAAAGAAATCCGCGACGGTGCTGATCTGCTCCGGCTTGATGAGCCCGGTCAGCAGCGCCACCAGCATCAGGATCAGTCCGTACACGCTGGCGGGAATGGGCAGCGGCAGCAGATATTTAATGAGCTCCGCCACGGCGCACACCGCGGCGATAATGGCAGATTGCCTTAGAATTTTCATGGGTATTTCATTCGTCCTTCGGTTCGCAAAAATAGGAGAGAGCGCCTTACTGGATCACATGGACATCCAGCTGGTTAAAGGGGATGGCAATGCCGTTCTGGTCCAGCACATCCTTTATCGCCTGGTTGATGCTCCACGCCTCATCCCAGTAGTCGGTGGTTTTTACCCAGTAGTGCAGGCCCAGCACCACGCTGCTGTCGCCCAGCTCCTTTACATACACCAGTGCCTTTTCGGGGTTCACCAGCGGCTTGCGGCTTTTGATGAGCTCCGTCAGCAGTTCAATGGCCCGGGTGGTGTCGGCTTCATAGGCTATGCCCACCGTGGTGGAAAGCCGCCGCACCGGCAGTACATTATAGTTGGTGATGTTCCCGGCCGAGAGATTCCCATTGGGAATGGTGATGATCTTGTTATCGGTCATGCGCAGCGTGGTAAAGAACAACCCGATTTCCACCACCGTCCCCTCGATGTCCGAAGCGGTCTTGATGTAATCCCCGGTCTTAAAGGGATGCAGGAACATGATAATGAGTCCGCCCGCAAAGTTGGAAAGACTGCCCTGCAATGCCAGGCCCACCGTTACGCCGATGGAACCCAGCAGTGCCACAAAGCTCGCCGTCGGCACCCCCAAAAAGTCCGCGATGAAATAAATCAGCAGTGCCCACAGCGCCACCCGCACCAGCGAGCGCACAAATTTGGCCATGCCGGGGTCGATCTTTGTTTTGTTATCCAGCAGCGCCACCCGGCTCAGGAATTTTTCGATGAGCCAGCGCCCTACAAAAAAGATGACCAGCGCCAGCGCGATATGCCACAGGGCATTCAGCACCACCGGTGAGGCGGTCTTGATGAACTTCTGTATTGCGGTCAGCGATTCCTGAATATCAGGTACCTCCTGCAGGTCGGCCGCGGCGGTCGTCAGTGCAAAAAATCTCATGGTTCTCTCCTTGTCCTATTACAGCGTTTCATCTTCCCCGGACCACAGGTGCCGGGCCATATCCACCCGCCCGTCCGGCAGGAAGGTGACCCCCTCCGCTTCCAGCAGCGCCCGCTGCGCCCCCGGTCCGCCAAAGGCAAAGCCCGGCGCCAGGCTCCCGTCCCGGAATACCACCCGGTGGCAGGGCGTATTGCCGGGGTCAGGGTTGCGGTGCAGTGCCCCGCCCACAATGCGGGAAGCCCGTGGACTGCCCGCCAGCATCGCGATCTGTCCGTAGGTAGCCACTTTCCCGGCCGGGATGCGGCGTACCGCCTCATATACCGCCCGGTAGAAATTTTCCTGCATTTCCGCTTGCCCCCTCTTGGAATAGTATCTTATTATATCACACAGCTTCTCCATTGTCGAGAAATTGCGCGGCATTTCCTCGCCCGGTTTCTGCAGCATCCCGGCTGGGGCCCGCAGGGCCGAGGGACTTCGCCCCTCGTGGGCGGCCTTCGGCCGCCCCCAAAGCCGCCTGCGGCGGCTTGCCCTGCGGGCCCCAACCTCTGCACATCCCCGCCGCCCCTTGCAAATTCCCGCCAAAAGCGATAGAATAGACCCATACACTCACTACCAAAACCAAGGGAGAACACTATGAGGATCGTAATTGTCGGAATCGGAAAGGTCGGCCGGGCCCTGGCGGAGCATCTCTCCCGCGAGGGCCACGATGTCGCCGTCATCGATAACCGCCCCGGCATGGCGGAGCGCCTGGCGGAGGAACTGGATGTCCTGGGCATCGAGGGCAACGGTGCCGCCTATACCGTGCAGCAGCAGGCCCGGGCCAGTCAGGCGGATCTTGTCATTGCCGCCACCAGCGAGGATGAGGTCAATATGATCGCCTGCATGACCGCCAAAAAGCTGGGCGCCAAGAATACCATCGCCCGGGTGCGCAGCGTGGAGTACGAAAGCCAGCTGCGGTTCATGCAGCAGGAGATGGGGCTTTCCCTTTCCATCAACCCGGAGCGGGAAACTGCCCGTGATATCGCCCGTATCCTGCGCTTCCCCGCGGTCGCCAAGGTGGAAACCTTCGCCAAGGGCCGGGTGGAGCTGGTGGAATACCATATCCCGCAGGGCAGCCTGCTGGATGGCATGGCCCTTAAAAATGTCGCCGCCTCCCTGCATGTCAAGGTGCTGGTCTGCGCCGTCCGCCGTGGGGAAGAGGTCGTTATCCCCGATGGTAACTATGTGCTGGGCGCCGGGGATTGCATCAGCGTCACCGCCAAGCCGCAGGAGCTGGAGAACTTCTTCCGCGCGCTGGGCGTGTTCCGGGACCATGCCCGCAATGTCATGGTGGTCGGGGCCGGGCGTATCACCCGCTTTTTGGCGGAGCAGCTGAGCCAAATGAAGATGCGTGTGCGCGTGGTGGACCGGGATGAACAGCGCTGTGTCGATCTCAGTGAGGCGGTCCCCAACGCTTTGGTCATCCACGGGGATGCCACCGATGTGCATCTGCTGGCCGAGGAGGGACTGGATGATTCTGATGCCTTTGTGGCACTCACCGGTCTGGATGAACTCAATATCATGCTGGCCATGTATGCCCGCTGCCACAATGTCGAATGCTCCGTCGCCAAGGTCAACCGCAATTCCTTCACCGAGCTTATCAATAAAACCGCCATTGTGGAAAGCACCGTTTCCACCAGTGTAGTTACCGTCAGCCGCATCCTGCAGTATGTCCGCGCGATGGAAAACAGCACCGGCGGCGGGGTCATTGCCTTGCACCGTATGGTGGAAAACCAGGTAGAAGCCCTGGAATTCCACATCACCGCCGGTTCTCCGCTCATCGGTGTGCCGTTTAAGGATATGGCCACTCGCCCCAATGTGCTGGTGGGCTGCATTACCCGCCCCAATGGCGAGGTCATTATCCCCTCCGGCGGCGATTCCCTCCAGCCCGGCGATTCCGCCATCGTCATCACCACCCTTACCGGCCTGCGGGATATCCAGGATATCCTGGCCTAAAATATCGTTTTTTCAGGCTCCGTTTCCTCCGGGAAGCGGAGCCTCTTATCATCTCTGTTATTTTTATAACGATTTTTCGCAAAAACCGTGTAATATTGTTTGTATCCCGCCGATAAATGTATTATAATAAACTGTGTATAGCTATTTTGCATATCGCTTTCGCATAGCCGTTATGCTTTGCCGCCCGGCGGCGGTGAAAATGGGTGCTGGCTGCGTGGCCGCCCTTGACAGGCATCAGCCTGCCTCCGTCAGGCAAGAGCCTGCCTGCGGCCGTCCGCTTGCCATCCCGACATTTTCCCTCGCCGCCAGCTTTCATCATAGAAAGGGGTTTTACCCATGCCGCACCAGTATACCGTCCCGCTTAAAAAGATCATCAAGGATCTGAACCTGCAGATTCTCTATTATCCCAAAACCGAGGAGGAGATCCTGGTCAGCCACGCCGAGCTGATGCGTCCGGGCCTCGCCTTCACCGGGTTCTTCCAGGGCTTTGTCCCGGCCCGCATCAATATGATCGGCCGTACCGAGCTGGCCTATCTGGAAACTCTGCCGCCCCACCTGCTGCGGCAGAGCCTGGAGGGCTTCCTTTCCCGCAGCCCCAAGGCCGTCATCATCACCCAGGATTTCTCCTTCCGCCCCCTCTTTTTGGAGCTGGCGGAAAAGTACTGCGTGCCGCTGATGCAGTCCCCGGAAAATACCACCCATATGGCCGCCCAGCTCAATGCCAAGCTGAGTCTGGAGCTGGCCCCCCGCACCACCGTCCACGGCGTTTTGATGGAGATCTACGGCGAGGGTGTGCTGCTCACCGGGGATTCCGGCGTCGGCAAAAGCGAGACCGCCCTGGAGCTGCTCAAGCGCGGCCACCGCCTCATCGCCGATGACGCCGTGGAGGTCCGCCGGGTCTCCAATACCACCCTGGTCGGCTCCGCCCCGGATAACATCCGTCACTATATGGAGCTGCGCGGGGTCGGCATTATTAATGTCAGCCGATTGTTCGGCGTCGGCTCGGTCAAAAATACCGCCAATATCAATTTTGTCATCCAGCTGGAAACCTACGACCCCGAAAAGGTCTACGACCGTATTGGGCTGGAGGAGGAAACCACCAATATTCTGGGTATGAAAGTGCCCGCCGCTACCATCCCGGTCCAAACCGGCCGAAACCTCGCCGTCATCATCGAGGTGGCCACCATGAACTACCGTCAGCGCGCCATGGGCAATAATTCCGCTAAAGAGCTGATGGAACAGCTGGGCCTTACCGATGATGTGCAGCCCTGACCGCCGAAAGGAGCCCACCCTATGAATCTACTGGAACAGCTGCAAAATGCGGGCATCCCCTATACCGAAAATGAACCCATGAGCCGCCGTACCACCTTTGGCATCGGTGGACCGGCGCTGCTGCTGCGTCCCCGCACCCGTACCCAGCTGCAAACCGCCGTTTCCCTCTGCCGGGCGGCGGGAACCGCCCCCTTTATTCTGGGCCGGGGCAGCAATCTGCTGGTCAGCGATAGCGGCATCGCCCGCCCCGTCATCCAGCTGGATGGCGACTTTACCGCGATCTCCCGGCAGGGAAATACCCTGCGCTGCGGGGCTGGGGCCTCTCTCATCGCCATCTGCCGGGCCGCCGCGGAAAACAGCCTTTCCGGCCTGGAATGGGCCTTTGGCATCCCCGGCTCTTTGGGCGGGGGAGTATACATGAATGCCGGCGCCTACGGCGGTGAGCTTCGGGATGTCCTCACGGAAGTCACCTTCCTGGATGAGGCCGGGGAATACCGTACTCTGCCCGCCGCAGCACTGGAACTTTCCTACCGCCATAGTATTTTCGAGGAGCGTCCGGGCTGCGTTATCGTGGAAGCGGTGCTGACCCTCATCCCCGGCGAGGAACCCGCCATCCGCGCGGCCATGGAGGACTATATGTCCCGCCGCCGGGAAAAGCAGCCCCTGGAATACGGCAGCGCCGGTTCCACTTTTAAGCGGCCGGCAGGAAACTACGCCTCCGCCCTGGTGGATCAGTGCGGGCTCAAGGGCCTTTCCATCGGCGGGGCCGAGGTCAGCCAAAAGCACGCCGGCTTTATCATCAACCGGGGCGGGGCCACCGCCGCCGATGTGCGGCAGCTTATCGCCGAAGTACAGCGCATCGTCCGGGAAAAGACCGGCTATACCCTCGAATGTGAAATCAAGTTTGTGGAGTGATCCGGGAGATCTCTCCGCGGGCTCTCAGCAGGCCGCAGGATGACGGGCGCAGCCCCAGCCGCCTACGGCGGCTGCCGCAGGCTCCGCCTGCGGGTTCC
>CALERQ010000171.1 GCA_937907305.1 uncultured Clostridia bacterium
CCATGACCAGGGCAAAGAAGCCCAGGTAGTACAGCGCCTGGATGCCGTATGCCACAAACGCGCAATACACCATAAAGCAGCAGCCCAGAATGGCCACCACTGGCAGGATGTATCGCATGAGGGGCTTGCTTCCCTTGGAATGGACCATGACAGAGATGAACATGGGAATATAACCGGCATACAGGGTGATGATAGGCAATTCATCGGGTTCCCAATTGAAGAAGGAGGGACCCATGCCGTGGATGAAGAAGAAGTGCCAGTAAGAGTACCACAGCAGCGCGATGATGATGCCGAACCAGGCCGAATTCGTAGCCATATCGGTCTTTTTATCCACGCGGGCAAAGAACCGCGGCGCGATGCCCTCCCCACGGACGCCCAGCGAATAGGCCCCGCGGGCGCAGCCCATCATCAGGCCATTGGTGGTGCCCAGGCAGCTGATGACGATGAACACAAAGACGATGGTGCCGGCGGCCGGGCCAAACAGATTGCCGAAGGCTTTTTCCGGGAGCATATCCCCTGCCGCCATCATCTCGGCGGTGCTCATGCTGCCGGTAAGCCCCACAAAGTAGGCCATGTAGATGACGACCACGATGAGCGCGCCAAGGGACAGCGCCAGCGGGAGGTTCTTTTTGGCATTGTGCAGCTCGCTGTTGATGGAGGTAGCAATGATCCAGCCCTCATAGGCGAAGGCAAAGGCCACAATGGCCCCCATCAGGCCGCTGCCCTGGGAGGCGATCTGGGCACTGGCCGCGGTAAAGGCCTCCACGGTGAGACCATTGGAAAGACCAACGATGGTGCCCACAACGGCCATCAGGATAAGGGGGATAAGCTTGATAACGGTAGCGGAGACCTGCAGCTTGCCTGCAAGCCGGGGGGCATAGGCATTGATGAGACCATCTGCCAGCAGGATGCCGAAACCGACCCAGTAGTGGGTCATACCCGCTACCGGGAAGCCAAACAAAATGGCCACATACTGGGCGGTGACCCAGCCCAGTGTGCTGGTGATGGTGGGATAATAGATCAGCGTCATGAACCAGGCCACATAGTAGGCGTAGCCCCGACCCAGCGCCGCTTCGGCGTAATCCACCACGCCATTGACCTTCTCGTACCGGGAGGCCAGATTGGCAAACACAAAGGAGCAGATGAGCATAATAGCGCCCACGATACCGACGGTGAGCAGGCTGCGGCCCATATCGCCGTTATTGTTGGCCAACACCTTGGTGGCCTTAAAGAAGATGCCGCTGCCGATGACAATGCCCACGACCATCGAGATAGCGGTGAACAGGCCATAGCGCTTCTGCATGCTGTTTTCCATAGTAAAGCCTTCTTTCTTACTGGATGTCACACTATTTATCACACAGGTTGCAGTATTTTTACTATTGTATGTGAGGTCGGGGCAAATGTCAATCTTTTTGGCGGACATCTTTGCATTACTGGAAACCGCAAAATGCAATATGCTCCTCAATCAGAAACACATTTTGTTAAAGTTGTGTTCCTGGACAAAATGATTTACTATTACTGATAGAGATGCTGAAATTCATGCAAAATTTTCTTGCATCACAAAAGGGCGGCAGATACCAAAAGTGCATCTGCCGCAGGGATATGACCGACCACTCTGCTTAGAATATGACAGTGAGCAGCATCTTGAAGCGCTCTTCACCAAAGACGGCGTGAGGTATTCCGGCGGGCATTACGATGCTTTCACCCTCATGCAAGATGTGGGGGACACCATCCACGGTAAAGCGGCCAGTGCCCTCCAGCACCTGCACCATGGCATCACCGCCGGAGGCATGGGTGCTGATCTCCTCACCTTTTTCGAAGGAAAACAGGGTAAGGCTGACGGCGTTATTCTGGGCCAGCGTTTTGCTGACTACCTGGCCGGGCTGGTAATCGATCTGAGCAGCCAAAGTCATCAGTTCGTTCTTGGGGATATTTTTCATACCGCTCATAGGGCACGCTCCTTTATATATTAGGCGATATTTTTATTATAGGCCATTCGGGCGGGATATGCAACCGGCCGGTTGACTTTCCGACCAAAATCCAGTATACTATTAGGGCTGTCAAAGACAGATGATGCAAGGTGAATACCGCATCGGGGTGTAGCGCAGTTGGTAGCGCGCTTGCTTTGGGAGCAAGATGCCGGGTG
>CALERQ010000172.1 GCA_937907305.1 uncultured Clostridia bacterium
GGACAGATTCCCCCTTGACAAACCCCTTTCTGTCGCTTGCAGTGCTGGATACGAACGACGCTGAAGCATCGTCCGTACTGCGCACAGATACGCTCCCAAGGTAGCCGCAGGCGCATCTGCCCCCTCTCCCTACCCCCTCCCCCGTGGCGGGGGAGGGGCCGTCTATCCCAATAGCTGCTGGTTCAGCCCATAGGCTCGGCAGCAATGGTTTGCGGTAAACCACCTATTCCTCGTCCAATTCTTCATTGTCAGACGCTCTTAGGTACATCTCTTCACAAAGGAGCTGCGCTTGGATCAAATCCCGGATTGCCAATTCTGTGGCTTTCATCAAAGATTCATACATTTCTTTGTAATTTGGCATCTTTTCTCACCTCCCATGTATATTTTAGGACTATTAGCCCTAAAATGCAATAGGACAAATCGGCATAATATAGAATAGACCCGGTGATGAAAATGAATTTACGCATCCGGGATCTCCGGGAAGATAGGGATTTGACACAATCGCAGGTGGCCGCTTACCTGCTGTGCGATCAATCGTTGTATTCCAAATATGAGTGCGGCAAGCGTGACCTTCCGCTGCGGTTGGCAATAAAGCTGGCCGACTTTTATGATGTATCACTGGATTATCTCGTCGGTCGTGAATTCCCCAAAAGATAGCAAAAGGCCCCTGCCATATGGCAGGGGCCTTTTTTAGTGTTTGATTGGTTCGCCGCTGCGGTGGCCCGGGGCTGTCAGCCAGTCGGCTTTGTAGTAATAGATCAGCAGGAAGATGCTGCTGAGCGCCCAAGTGATGGGATACACCCAGTTCACCACGGCAATGCTTTGATAGATGGGGATGGCGATGGAGATGATGGTCACACGCACCACGCACCAGAAAGCCAGCATCGAGATCATGGGGATGACCGCCCGGCCCGCGCCGCGCATCACCGCCGCCAGGCAATGGGAAAGCGCCAGCAGGCAGAAGAACAGGGAACAGGTGCGCATCTTCTGCACGCCAAAGGCGATGGCCGCGGGCTCCTGGGTAAAGGCCTTGATGAGAATGGGGGCCAGCCAGTACAGCAGCGCACCGATGGCCTCCGCGATGACGACCGAGCACAGAATGCCGAACCGCGCGCCCTGCCGGGTACGCTTCAGCTCGCCCGCCCCCAGGTTCTGCCCAACGAAGGTGGTAATGGCCGAGGTAAAGCTGGTAATGGGCAGGAAGGCGAAGCCCTCCACCTTGGCGTAGGCGCCGCAGCCGCTCATGGCCATCTCACCAAAGGAATTGATATTGGACTGCACCACCACATTGGCCAGCGCAATGACGGAATTCTGCAAACCGCTGGGCAGGCCGTAGGAAAGGATCATGCGGGTCATTTCGGGGTCAAAGCGAACCTCCCGCCACTTCACCTGACATTCACCGGAAGCGGGGCTCATCAGCCGCCCCATGCACAGGAACACGCTGACAAACTGCGAAATGATGGTGGCCAGCGCCGCGCCATCCACATCCATCTTAAAGACGCCGATGAGTAAAAGATCCAGCACCACATTGGTGATGGAGGAGATGATGAGGTAATAGAGCGGGTGGCGGCTATCACCCACCGCCTGCATCACCCCGCGGCACTGGTTATACATCACCAGACCAATGCTGCCCGCGAAGTA
>CALERQ010000173.1 GCA_937907305.1 uncultured Clostridia bacterium
TTGCCACCAAACGGGAGCTGCCGGATAACTGGGATCAGTAAAAGCAGCTCTTCCTTTGCAGTCGAAAGGTAATTGGTATATAAAATGAGATAACGGAAAGCGTCTGCTGTGGCAGACGCTTTTTTGTATACATTTCTCACATCGGGTGTATCGATAAATGCAATACCGATATTACAGAAAAGCAATTCCCATGAGGTTTGGGATGTGGTAGAATAGCCTTGGAAAGGTGCCACATAGTATCGATACCGCACCAACGGATTGACGAGAAGGGAAAGAAGACTATGAATACCAAAGAGATCAAAAGAGCTACAATAGGCCGACTGCCGCAGTACCTGCGGTATATCAGCTCCCTGCCGCAGGAGATCACCACCGTTTCCGCCACCGGCATCGCCAAGGCACTGGACCTGGGCGAGGTGCAGGTGCGAAAGGATCTGGGTGCCGTATGCGGCGCGGGGCGCCCCCGTGTGGGCTATGACCGTGCCGAGCTGACCGCCTGCCTGGAGGATTGCCTGGGTGGTCGCCCGGCGGCAGCGGTAATAGTGGGTGCTGGCAAGCTGGGCCGCGCGCTGCTGGATTACGCCGGTTTTTCGGAATACGGCACCAATATCCTGGCGGCATTTGATTTGAATGTTCCGGCGGAGGGCGACCGCAGTGAGCTGAAGCCAGTGCTGCCCATGTCGGCGCTGGCGGATTTCTGCGCCGCAAATAGTGTCAGTATCGGCATTGTTACGGTGCCTAAGGAAGCCGCACAGGCAGTGACCGATGTGCTGTACCGCAGCGGGGTACGGGCGTTCTGGTGCTTTGCGCCCTGTCGCCTGCAGCTTCCGCCCGATGCCGTTATCCAGTACGAGAATTTGGCACTTTCTTTGGCGCACCTGAAGGCACGCCTGTAACCGGAAGGAGGTCGAGCGATGAATCTGGATCGTATCATTTCGGTGCAGAACAGCATTACCGTTTTTCGGGATGGCGACCGCTGCCTGAAGGTTTTTAATGAGGACTGCGCCAAGGCGGATGTCATCAATGAGGCGCTAAACCAGGCCCGCATGGAGGAAACGACTGTCACGGTTCCCAAGATTTTAGAAGTGACCGAAGTAAATGGTAAGTGGGCCATTGTTTCGGAATACATCAAGGGCGAAAATTTGGAACAGCTGATGGCACGCTATCCAGAGAAGGCAGGGGAGTATATGGAGCTTTTTGCCTCTCTGCACTGCCATATCCACCAGCAGTCCTGCCCCATGTTCAAAAAGCTCAAGGATGAGCTTCAGCGCAATATCAACAGTTCGGAGCTTTCCGCCACCGACCGGTATGACCTTTATTCCCGGCTGGAGCGGATCCCCAAATATAACGAGGTTTGCCACGGCAACTTTGTGCCGTCCAAGGTCATCATCAGCGCCGCGACCGGGGAACCGTATATCATCGATTGGTTCCATGCCACGCAGGGCAATGCCGCCGCGGATGCGGCCCTGACCTACCTGCTGCTGCGGATGCGAGGCCGCCGGGAGGAAGCTGAGCAGTACCTTGCCCTGTTCTGCGAGAAAAGCGGGATCGAACCGCATTATGTCCGTCGCTGGATGCCGTTGGTGGCAGCTTCCCAAACGGTAGTAGCCAATGCCCGCAGCCGCGCCGTGCTGCAGCGATGGATCGATGACCCCGCAGGGGCGCAAGAGATGGAAACAGAGGTGAATGAAGCATGAAAGTTACAGTTTGTATCGGGTCTTCCTGTCATGTGCGCGGCTCCCGCCAGGTAGTGGAGCAGCTGCAGGATCTCATCCGGGATTATAACCTCAACGATGAGGTGGAGCTGTGCGGGTCCTTTTGTATGGGCCAGTGCCAGCTGGGTGTCTGTGTAAAGGTGGATGATGAGTTCTGCTCTGTCACGCCGGAGGGGACTCGTGCGTTCTTTGAGGAAAAGGTGCTGAAGCCTCTAAATAAGCAATAAACCGCCACGGCGGGGAGGAAGCTTCTATGGAATGTTTGACCCTGAAAAAAGCCAACTGCAAAAACTGCTATAAATGCATCCGCCACTGTCCGGTCAAGGCTATCCGTTTTTCAGGCAACCAGGCGTATATCATCCAGGATGAATGCATCATGTGCGGCCAGTGCTTTGTGGTCTGCCCGCAGGATGCCAAGCAGATCGTCAGCGAAGTAGGCAAGGTGCGGGTAATGCTGCAAAGCGGCGCACCGGTGGTGGCCAGTCTGGCCCCCTCCTTCATTGCCAATTACGCCGGCAGCGGTATAGAGGAGCTGCGGGAGGCCCTGAAAAAGCTGGGCTTCTATGATGCTGAGGAAACCGCTTTGGGTGCTACGGTGGTCAAGCGGGAATACGACCGCATGGTGGAGGAGGAAAACCGGGATATTATCATTTCCTCCTGCTGCCCGTCGGTCAATCTGCTCATCCGCCGGTATTATCCGGCGTTGTTGGGATATCTGGCGCCGGTTATGTCCCCCATGCAGGCCCACTGCGCTGATATTAAGCGCCGCATCTCCGGCGCTAAAACAGTCTTCATCGGGCCCTGTGTGGCCAAAAAGGAAGAAGCCCAGGAATGCGACGAAGTGGATGCCGTGCTGACCTTTGATGAGCTGACCGAATGGCTGAACCAGGAGAATATCGCTGTGCAGCCGGCCCGCGAGCTGAAAAAGGGCGGTCGGGCACGGCTGTTCCCCACGGCAGGGGGGATTCTGCGCTGCATGGAAAAGCCCAATGCGGACTATACCTACATGGCGGTGGATGGTGCCCAAAACTGCCTGGAGGTGCTGGAGGACCTGCTGCATGGCGGGCTGCACCACTGCTTCATTGAAATGTCGGTGTGTACCGGCAGTTGTGTGGGCGGGCCGGTCATGGAGAAATTCCATCGTTCCCCGGTGCGGGATTACCAGGCGGTGGACCGTGTGACCGGGCAGCAGGACTTTGACCTGTCCCAGCCTACCCCGGCCCAGTTGGGTCAAAAGCGCCTACCGCTCATCAAGGAACGCCACCTGCCCTCGGAACGGGAGCTTGCCGAAATTCTGCGGCAGATGGGTAAAAAGAAGCCGGAGGATGAGCTGAACTGCGGTTCCTGCGGCTATAATACCTGCCGGGAAAAGGCTATTGCCGTTTATCAGGGCAAGGCGGAAATCTCTATGTGCCTGCCGTACCTGAAGGAACGAGCCGAGAGCTTTACCGGAAATATCGTCAATAATTCGCCGAACGGCTTTATCCTGCTCAATGAAAAGCTGGAGATTCAGCAGATCAACCGGGCAGCGCTGCTGATGATGAATCTGTCCTCTCCTTCTGATGTAACGGGAGAACCGGTTGTCCGTGTGCTGGATCCGGGGGATTTCTTCACCGTATTGGAAAGTGGGCAGAGCATCGAGAAAAAGCGTATCTATCTTTCGGAATACGACCGCTACGCCGAGGAGACCATCATCCCGGATCACGAGTTCCATCAGATCATTTGTATCCTGCGGGATGTGACCGAGGAGGAACGGGTCCGCCGTCAAAAGGAAGAGCTCAGCCGGCAGACTGCCGAGATTGCGGATGGCGTGGTGGCCAAGCAGATGCGCATTGTGCAGGAGATTGCCTCCCTGCTGGGCGAAACGGCCGCTGAGACCAAGATCGCCCTGTATAAATTGAAAGGTTCGGTATCCGATGAATGACCTGTGTGTAGAGATCGGCTACAATATCATCAACCATGTGGGCGAGGAGCTGTGCGGCGACCATGTGGAATCGGTAGGGCAGGGGGAGGATTCCTCAGTGCTGGTACTGGCTGATGGCCTGGGCAGCGGGGTAAAAGCCAATATTCTCTCCATCCTTACTTCCCGTATCATTTCTACTATGATTGCCGAGGGGCTGCCGCTGGAGGAGTGTGTCAAGGCCATTGCGGCTACGCTTCCCATCTGTTCGGTGCGTAAGGTGGCCTATTCCACCTTTACCATCATCCGCCTTATCAATAATGAGATGGCCGAGATCATCTGCTACGATAATCCCCCCGTCATTCTTATCCGGAACGGTGTGCCCACCGATCTGCCCGGCCGGGATATGATCGTGGGGGGAGATAAAAAAGTGCATAAATCCGAGCTGCGCCTGCAGGAAGGGGATATCCTGGTAGCGGTGAGCGATGGCTGTCCTCATGCCGGCATTGGGGTGGCGTATAACTTTGGCTGGCAGCTAAAGGACATTGCCGATTTTATAGCGACCGCTTCGGTGGCCGGTTACAATGCCAAGACGCTTTCTACCATGCTGGTGGAGGAGTGTGACCGCCTGTATGGCGGCAAACCGGGAGATGATGCCACCGCCTGCGTGGTGCGGGTACGCCGCCGCGCGCCGGTCAATATTCTGTTTGGCCCACCCCGCAACCGGGATGATGACGCCCGCATGATGACGCTGTTCTTTTCTAAGGGCGGCAAGCGCATTATCTGCGGCGGCACCACGGCGTCTATTGCTTCGCAGTATCTGGGGTCACCCATTACCACCGAACTGCACTACCAAAGCAGCGGCCTGCCGCCCATTGCCCATATGGAGGGTGTGGATCTGGTGACAGAGGGTATTATTACCATCAGTCGGGTCATTGAGTATGCCAAGGATGTGCTGGACCAAAATGAACGCCATGAAGAATGGGGTTATGGCCACGACGGTGCCTGTCTCATCAGCCGGATGCTGTTTGAGGAAGCGACGGATGTCAATTTCTTTGTCGGTCGGGCGGTGAACCCCGCCCATCAGGACCCCAACCTGCCCATCAGCTTTAATATCAAAATGAAGCTGGTGGAGGAGCTCTCCGAGCTGCTGCGTAAAATGGGCAAGCGGATCAAGGTCATGTATTTCTGAAAAAATAAGGGGGAACCCATGAGAAAGTTTGATACCAAGGTGCAGTACCTGAAATACAAGGTGCTGCGGGAGGTGGCACGGCAGGCCTGGAACGATACTCTGCTGGATAATGTTATGTCCATTCCGCGGGAGCTGGCGCCCCGCAATGCCGAAACCATCTATTGCTGTGTCTACAAGGAGCGTGCTATCCTGAGCGAACGGGTACGCATGGCCATGGGCGGCAATAAGCAGAACCCCAATGTCATCGAGGTCATTGATATTGCCTGCGATGAGTGCCCCATGGGCGGCTATGAGGTTACTAATTCCTGCCGTGGCTGCTTGGCCCGCCGGTGTGAGGATGTCTGTCCCAAGGGGGCTATCACCTTCCACAACCATGTGGCACACATCGATAAGGCTAAATGTGTGGACTGCGGTGCCTGCGCCAGGGTCTGTCCTTATTCCGCCATTGTGGACCGCAAGCGTCCCTGCGAAAACGCCTGCAAGATCAAGGCCATCACCATGAATGAGAATAAGGCTGCCGCTATCGATAACAACACCTGCATTTCCTGCGGGGCGTGTGTCTATCAGTGCCCCTTTGGTGCCATTACCGATAAATCTTATATCCTTAATGTCATTGATATGATAAAAAAGAGCGAGGAAAACCGCAAGTACCATGTCTACGCGGTCATTGCCCCCTCCATCTCCAGCCAGTTTACCTATGCCAAGCTGGGGCAGGTCGTCACTGGGCTGCACCGGTTGGGGTTTTACTCGGTGGTGGAAGCTGCCCTGGGTGCTGATATGGTGGCCGATGCCGAAAGCCGTGAATTGGTGGAAAAGGGTTTCCTCACCAGCTCCTGCTGCCCCGGATTCGTTAGCTATATTGAAAAGGCCTTCCCGGAAATGAAGCCTTTTATTTCTCACAATCTTTCCCCGATGGCCACCATTGCCCGCTATTTGAAGGAGCACGATGCAGCGGCCAAGGTTGTCTTTATTGGCCCCTGCACAGCCAAAAAAGGGGAGGCTGCCAAGCCGGAAGTCCGTCCCTATGTAGATGCTGCAATGACCTTTGAGGAGCTGCAGGCACTGTTCGATAGCCGGGAAATCGATATCACTGCGTTGGAGGAAGGAGTGTTGGATGAGGCCTCTTACTTCGGACGCATCTTTGCCCGCTGCGGCGGTCTGGCGGAAGCGGTGGCCCAGGGTATCAAGGAGCATGGCCACACCGATTTTGAGTTGAAAGCGACCTCCTGTGACGGTATTGAGCAGTGCCGCATTGCTCTTTTCAAAAAGAGCAAAAACCTGCTGGATGCTAACTTCATTGAGGGAATGGCCTGCACCGGTGGGTGCATCGGTGGGGCGGGGTGCCTGACCCACGGCCCCCGCAGCCGTGCCGAGGTAGATAAATACGGAATGGAAGCCAACGATAAAACCATTACCGAGGCGTTGGCAGCCCTGGAGCCTAAGTCCTAAACATGAAACAGAAACAGTGCGTACCGCCAGTTGACAGTGCGCACTGTTTTGGTTTGTGCATAGGGCAGGCTTGGGGCCCGCAGGGCCGCGGCGCTTTGCGCCGCGTAGGCGGCCGTAGGCCGCCCAAAGCCGCCGCAGGCGGCTTGCCCTGCGGGCCCCGTTCTTCGCAC
>CALERQ010000174.1 GCA_937907305.1 uncultured Clostridia bacterium
CCGGCCGGAGGATAACGCCCCGCCGCTGGCCGTGGTGTGCGAGGGCACCGTGATGCATGAGGCCCTGCGCCGCAGCGGCAAGGATCTGCGCTGGGTGGAAAAGAAAGCCGCCGCCCAAAAGCTCAAAATCAATGAGGTGTACCTGATGGTCGCCTGCCCTGACGGCAGCTGTGATATTGTGGCGAAGGAGCGTGGCCGATGAAACGATTTTTGGCGGCGGTGGGCATTTTGCTGGTCATCATTGGCATCAGCATCTACACGCTGGTGGATATGCAGCAAAGCATCGACCAGCTTATAGAACACACGGCGGCGGTACGGCAGCAGGTGGAAAAAGAAGGCACCGCCACCGCCCAGCAGCAATGCGAGGAGCTGATGGCGGAATGGAACGGCATGGAGCCCCGGTTTTTGCTGTATGTGCGGCACGACCACCTGGATAATATCATGGAGCATCTTTCGGAGCTGCCGGCCTACTGTCTGGAGGACGACCGGGCCGAGCTGCTGAGCACCCTGGATGCCGCCCTGCGCATGATGGATCACCTCAAGGAATCCATTACCCCCAGCAGCCGTACACTGTTGTAATGTCCCTTAGTCAGTGTGACCAGCGACATCGGCAAAAAGCGGTGATGACCTTGTCCTCCTCCCCTTTTTCCCTTCGCCGCCGCAAAATAAAAAACAGCCCGCAGGAGAGCGCTTCTCCCGCGGGCTTTGGTTATTCTTCTGTTCAGCCGTAAAGCGGCTCCTCCGGCGTACCTTTAATGGTCACCGTGACGGTATCCACCTCGGCGGCGGTCCTGGGCCGGACGGGACTGCCCGGCGCGATGCTGGTGCCCACCACCGTACCCGGTTCCCCGCCCGTTTCCGGGTTGGTATCGTAGGCGATGGTATAGCTGATCTGCTGGTCGGTAAGGATGCGGATGGCGTAGGCCTCATTGGCGCCGTACAGGTCCGGCATGGCGATATACTGCGGCCCCTTGCTGATATACAGGGTCACGCTGCCGTCCTCCGGCAGCACCTGCCCTACCGCCAGCGATTGCTTATAGATCACCCCGCTGGGGTAGGTATCGCTGTATTCATACCGATAGATGAAATTATACCCGCTCATCTGCTCCAGCTCGTCCTCTATCGCCGGCAGATAATACCCCTCCAGGCTGCGCTCCATCACCGGGGTCGCGGGCTGCTCCCGGCCGCCCAGCGCGCCGCTGTTCCACAGCGCCAAAAAGACATTCCCGATGACGCTGACCGCCAGCAGCGCCGCCAGCAGCACCATGGGCGGAGAAAACTGCTTCGGGCCCGCGGCCGCCGGCTTTTCCGCCGGGCGGGGCGGGGCCTCCGGCCGGAACACGGCGGTATTGGCGCCGGCTTCCTCCAGCAGGGCGGCAGAAAACGCCTCCATGGAGCGGTAGCGCTGCTTATGATCCACCGAAAGCGCCTTCATAATGCCCTCGCAGACATGCTCCGGCAGGTCAGGGCGCAGCTTGCCCAGCGGCGCCAGGTAATCATCCTTTTCCCCGCGCAGCTCGGCGCTTACCGGGGCCTGGCCCGCCAGCATGCGGTACAGCACCGCCCCCAACGAGTAGATATCGGTCCATTCCCCCTGCCACAGCGCCTTGGAGTACTGCTCCGGGGCGCTGTAACCGGCGTAAAGCTCGGCGTGCAGGCCGTTGCCAACGGTGCGCAGCTCCGGCAGGGCAAAGCCATCCAGGATGACCCGCTTGCGGCTGTCCACATAGATGTTCTGCGGGGAAATACCGCAGTGGGTCAGGCCCATATTGTGCAGCTGGCTGAGCAGCGAAATCAATGGGCTGATGAGCTGCCGGGCATCGGTCAGGCTCATCTCCCCCTTCTGGCGGGAAAGATACTCCTCCAGCGGCTCCATGCGCAGATATTCAGTCACCCGGTACAGGGTGTCATTTTCGGAAAAAAGCACCAGCGTTTTGAGCATCGCCTTGTGGTTCACTTCCATCAGGCGCTTCCAGCGGTCGTGCAGGTCGCTGGCCATGGTGCGGAACAGCGTCTTGCTCTCGGCGGAGATGAGCAGGATGCCCTTATGGTCCTCCGCCCGCTTCAGGATGCCGGGGAAGAATTCCTCCACCCGCACCTTGCGGTCCTTTTCGGCATCCCAGGCCAGGTAGGTGGTCAGCAGGTCATTGTGGTGCAGCACCATCCCCACACGGTACCGCCCGGAGAGCACCGTTCCCAGCGGCAGGGCGGCATCGGGGTTGGGGGCCTCCGGCTTCTGCCCGCAGGCGGAACAGACCGTCTCCCCCTCTTCCAGTACGGAAAAACAGTGGCGGCACAGGTTCGGCTCCGGCATGGGCGCTCCTCCTTTCGGATCGTGGCTTCTCATGGTTTGGTTTCATCGGCGGGGTCGTCCTCCCGCGCCGGGTGGGTAAACAGGTAAATGGCAATGCAAAGGGCCCCGGCCAGCAGCGCCCCGATGAGGATATACCGCACCGGGCTGCCGGTCCTCGCTTCCCGCTGGGGCAGCACCAGCTCGGTGGGGGCGGCATCGGTCGCCTTGCTGCCGGCGGGCTTCTTCTGCTCCTCTTCCTCCTCCGGCAGGGCGGCGTTTTCCCGCTCCGCCTCCCGGAAAGCCTCCTCCCGCTGCCGCTGTTTTTCTTCCAGCTCCCGGCGGGCTTCCTCCAGTTCCTGCTGCGCTTCGGAGGGCTCTTCCATGCCGGGGATATTGCCCGGATCGCTCCAGTTGCCCCACAGGGCATCATCCAGCTCGCGGGAGGGCTCCCCGGTATTTTCAGCATCATTTCCGGTGCTGTCCGCAGTACCGCTCCCCGTGCTGTCCCCAGTGGGTTCCTGCGTCGGCTCCGTGGATGGCATCGGCTCCGGCTCAGCGGAAGGCTCGGTAGTCGTAGTAGGAGGGGCAATGTTGCTGTCATCAAAATCCCCCATGCCGAAGTCATCGGCCTTCGCCGGGGCCGCAAGCACCAGCAGCGCGCACAGCACCATGGCGGCCAAACGCACTCCCTTCATAGTCTGCCCTCCTTCTTGCCAAAAAAGCGGCGCTTTGGGGGCGCCGCTCTTGGAATATTTGCGGGATATTACATTTCCCAGTTGTGCCAGAAGCCCTGCACATCATCGCAGTCATCCAGCAGGTCCATCAGACGGGTCATCTTATCGGCGGCGTCCTCCGTCAGGGCGGTGTAGGTGCTGGGGATATAAGCCGGCTCGGCGGAAAGGAAGGTATAGCCCTTCTTCTCCAGTGCCTCGCGCACCTCGCGCAGTTCATTCACCCCGGTATACACCTCAATGGTATCCTCATCGAAATCCACATCCTCGGCCCCGGCGTCAAAGCAGTCCTCCATCACCTTTTCCTCGTCCAGCTCGCCCTCGCTGTTATCAATGACGATCTGGCCCTTCTTGGTAAACAGGTAGGAAACGCAGCCGTTCTGGCCCAGGTTGCCGCCGCACTTATCAAAGTAATGGCGCAGGTCGCCGGCGGTACGGTTGCGGTTATCGGTCAGCGATTCGATGATAACGGCGACGCCGTTGGGGCCGTAGCCCTCATATACCATCTCCTCGTAGCTGTTCTTATCCTCGCTGCCGGCGGCCTTCTTAATGCAGCGCTCGATATTCTCATTGGGCATATTGGCAGCCTTCGCCTTGGCGATGCAGTCGCGCAGCTTGCCGTTGGTATCGGGGTCAGCGCCGCCCTCTTTTACCGCTACCGACATCTCACGGGCCACCTTGGTGAATACCTTGGCCTTGGCGGCATCGGAAGCGCCCTTTTTGCGTTTGATATTATTCCATTTGGAATGTCCAGACATAGGAAAAATCGTCCTTTCGTGTGATTGTGCATACTACATTACGATTTTAGCACATCCCGCGGACGCTGACAACCTTTTTTGCAAAATTCTCCCGCTAAATTCTGAAAAACGGTTGACAAAGCCCCCCTCTTTTGGTATGATAACTGATGTCGCCAAAGACCGCCTTTGGACCTGCGGGTGTAGTTCAATGGTAGAATTCCAGCCTTCCAAGCTGGTTACGTGGGTTCGATTCCCATCACCCGCTCCACGCTTTGCTTGCGCCAGTAGCTCAGCAGGATAGAGCAACTGCCTTCTAAGCAGTAGGCCAGGGGTTCGAGTCCCTTCTGGCGCGCCAATTCAAGTTAATATGGTGGGTATAGCGCAGCTGGTTAGCGCGCCAGATTGTGGCTCTGGAGGTCGTGGATTCGAATTCCACTATCCACCCCATGCACAGGGGATACCTTTTTCGGGTATCCCCTGGCTTATACTCTGGGCCGTAGCCAAGCGGTAAGGCACGGGACTTTGACTCCCGCATCCCGCAGGTCCGAATCCTGCCGGCCCAACCAAAAAGAAGCAACCGAAAGGTTGCTTCTTTTTGGTTATTGGAGAAAACAAATTTCATCTCGCCTATCGGCGTCGCGGGACCTTTTGCAAAGGCATAACCTGCACGCCTGCCCGGCGTGGGGTTACTTTTCTGTGAAGAAAAGTAACCAAAAGTCACTCGGGGAG
>CALERQ010000175.1 GCA_937907305.1 uncultured Clostridia bacterium
TCGGTGGTCATAATGGTGCGCCCGGCTGCCGATTGCGGCAGCTCATCGGCGGCCCGGCTGCGGCGGGGCTCGCTTTCGATGCGGGGCAGCACCATCGTTTCCATAAAACGCTTGATCAAGGTGGATTTGCCGGTGCGCACCGGCCCCACCACCCCGATATAGATATCTCCTCCGGTTCTGGTTGCTATATCTCGGTACAGCTCGCTTTGTGCTGCCATTTTCATTCCCTCCGTTTACATCTTAGGTTGGGTGCATGGGGCCGGGAGCCGGGCGGCGGCGCGGCCGGCCTCCGGCCGGTCTGGCCACCGCGCCCCCCTTATTTTTTTGGGGGGGGCGCGTCGGTCCCGGGGCGCTCCCGCGCCCCGGCGCCGCCGCCCGGCCGGGGCTCCCCCTCTTACACCGGGATCAGCAGCGGACCGGCCGGGCAGCACTCGCCCATTTCGCCGTTGTCCTCCCGGATCCTCGCCTCGCTGGTATTGTAGCGGCGGGCTACCTCCCACAGGCTTTCGCCCTCCGTTGCCATGTAAATATAAAGCCCTCTCGGCATTTTATTCTCCCTGGGGGCCGCCTCATCCACCGTGATGTCCTCCAGAACCGCCAGCCGCCGGGTGCGGCAGATGGCCCCCTGCCACACCAGTTCACAGGTCAGGGAAAGCTCGTTCCCGGTCTGTTCCCAGCGGCAGCCGCGGCATTCCAGCCCGGCCTCCCAGCGGCAGTCCTCTCCGCCGGGGAGCTGCCGCTGCAGCTCCATCGTCCTATCAAAGCTGTAATACTCCCCGTCCCCCATTTTGGTCAGCAGGGTAAGGCCCAGACGGCCCTCCGCCAGCAGGCCGTCCCCTTCGGGGGCGGCGGCGCAGCCCTCCACCCTGGCCCAAAGGGCCACCACCTCGCCGGTGGCCTCCGGCAGGGGCAGCGTTTCCCGGTGGGTCTCGGTCTCCCGGCACAGGTTTACCAGCTCCACCGTTTGCAGGGTCCTGCCCTTGCAGGCGGACTGATACCGGGTGGAGTAGCCATCGGTGCAGCAATCCAGCGCATACGCGCGGTAAATTTTTCCCTCGGCAGCGATGGTCACGCCCCACTCCAGGGCACGGTATTCCCCATCGGCATCCTGCATGGGTTCAGCGGTGGGGGCCAGGGCCCGGCACCGGATATCAAACTCGGCATCGGCGCCCTCGGGGCAATCGACCGTCAGTTCAAAGGGGAGGGTGCATTCGGCGGTCTGCCAGCCGCCGTTCTGGTCGGCGCAGTGGGCGGCGGCCAGCACCTCCCCAGTGATGAGAAGTCTGCCATCCAACCATTTTTCCTCCCGGCGGCTTACCGTGGCATCGCACCGCAGAACCCTGGTCAGAGGGGCGGCGTTGCCCTCCAGCGTGGTGGTTTTGGCCAGGCGCTGTTCCCAGTCAAAGGCGCCCCAAAGACGAATGCCTTTCTGCTGGGCCATGCGCAGCTGGATGGTTTTTTCCTCGCTGCCGGCCAGGATCTGCTGCCCATGGCAGCTGACGACCGAGGCCGAAATGACCACCGAGCCGCGAATCTCCAGCCGACGCTGGTTGACCGCCCGGCAGCTGACCGGACCCGGCAGCATCCCCACGGTGATGATGGGGTCTTCGGCCTCGCCGTGCAGCTCCAGCATCCGGGTGAAGGGGACCTTGTACTCGCCGCGGGCGGGTTCTCCCCCGGCGGAAATATACAGGATATTGAGGGCGGCCAGGCCCTCCACCTCCAGCCGGCCGGCGGTAACGGTTTTGCCCACCGGGACCGGGGTGAGGGTGCACTTGAGGATCCGGCGGATATCGGGGCAGTAATCCGGCAGCAGGGCATCGCATTCCACCGGCTGCTCCACGGTTTCCTCCAGGATGGTTTCAAAGCTCGGGACGGTTTGCCGGCGCAGTTCAAGCTCCATTTTCATTCTCCTCTCCGCAGTTGGGCGGCAGGGGGGTGCCGTCCCATCGTTTCAATGGAACTATATTCGGCCGGGCCCTCTTTTATGCGGGGGTCTTTGGCGGGGTTTATTCAGTTTTCAAGGTGCTGGTGGGAGGCAGGTTCCCGCTAAGGCAGACCCCCGAATTGCCCGATGAGGTCTGCTGAAAAAGAAAAGTTAGACCGGCGCCCCTGTTTGACCGGTGGGGCTGAAAGGCTCTCGATTTGTTGTTCGGGGAGAGAGGCCGACAGGAAAGGAATTTTTGCCGGTGAGAAAAAGTCCTTTCACTAATACCTCCAAATCGACCCTTTTTTGCATGTGAAAGGTTAATATTTCACTTTATTTAATGGAAAGTTTACAGAATTGGAGATAGGTGGGTGAGATTTATATATTATGTGGATTTTTCAGGGGAAAGCTTACTGGGATTTATTATGATATTTTGGGGTGGGTTTGTGGTCGCCTTCGGCGGGGCGGAGTCACCGGAGGGTGACGGCTGGTACGCCTACCCGGCGGGGCCCTACTTTTCTATGAAGAAAAGTAGGCAAAAGTCATTCAGGGCTCCGCCCTAAAGACCCGACGCGTCGGTACATCCCGCCC
>CALERQ010000176.1 GCA_937907305.1 uncultured Clostridia bacterium
GGCAGATGCCCGCCTCTCCCCCACCGGAACTTTCCTAAGCCATCTTCCTTTCTTTTACGGTCATTCGGCCGCATACCCCAAAAAATCTCCCCTGCCAGTTTTTCCTGCGCGGGGGAGATTTTTCCTTATTTTTAGTCCCGGTTTTGGCCAAAATCCACCCGGACGATCCTCATTTTCATCAGGCCATCACCCACCCGGGCCAAAAAACGATAACCGCCCTTGACCGATGGAGCATCCAGGCTCTGATAACCCAGCATATAGCCCCGACTGGAAACCCGTAAGCTGTCGTCCCATGAGGCCATCTCCCGCTCCGGGTCTTCCACCGAAAAGTAGGCCCCTACATCCCGGATCTCCGCTTCCTTGATCCAGGTTTTCAGCATCATTTTTACCGCTGTTTTGCCCGCGGCATCAAAGACCAGCTTCCCTCCTGGAAAAGCCGCCGCCATAGCCTGTACCAGCGTTTTTACCCGTTCCCGCAGGAAATAATAAAACACTCCGGCGGCAAAGAACACCACGCCTCCACTGGCATCAATCTCGGCAAACCAGGCGGTGTCGTTCAGGTCGCAGCCAATATTTCGCTCCCGCTCCCCGGCCGGCAGCAGCTCATTCCGCACTGCTATCACATCTGGGAAGTCCAGATTATAAATTCTGCAGGTACCGTTATCGCAGCTGCGTCCGGTGGCATCCAGGCCGCAGCCCAGGTTCACCACTGCGGCATTGGGGTGGTCCTTCAGGTAATCCCGCACCTCCCAGGCCAGGTCATTCTGCCGCATGGCCACCTCCAGGAAACCAAACTGCTGCATCGGGCTCTGTGCCTTCTTTTCCAGCGTGGAAAAATCGTAGTCGATCTCCCCTATCAGCCGGATGGCCGTTTCATCCCGGAACAGCCGCGGGAACCGCTCGGAGCACATTTTGCGGCCATACAGCGGGATGATCAATGTCTCCTGTACCGTATTTTTCTCAATGTGATATTTCATCTTCCCACTCCCTTCAAATAGCCGCTTCTGGCGCCTTCTTCGGTATCATCTGTTTCGTCATAGGCGTCATAGGGGGCACTGGGGTCATGCACACGCTTGCCAAAGGGCGAACAAAGCTGTTCCCTGTGGGCAAATACAAAATTCATGTTGTCACTCCAGCCGGTATGCCCTGTAATGAACATCGGCTGCAGGCCCCGCTTTTTCAGCCTTTCCTCCAGCTCCGTCAGCGAGCGTACCGCCAGCTTGTTATCCTCCGCCAGGGCGGAAATAAAGCTGTACCCACCATCCGCGCCAAACCATATGGTATCCCCGGTAAAGAGGTATTTATTATCAATGAGATACACCATATGTCCCCAGGTATGGCCCGGCACCAGCATACACTCTATCTTGATATCTCCAATGCAGAAAAGCTCTCCATCCCGCAGCAGTACTTTTTTATTATTGATGGTCACCTGCGGCAGCTTATAGAGATGATAAATGACCTTCCGCCGCACTTCCCCGGTCAGGTAGCGGTTTTCGGTCTCGCCTATATACAGCGTCGCCTCCCGGAACAGCCCGGGGCTGTCCGCTTCCACCGCACCCACATGGTCGGTATCCTGGTGGGTGATGAGGATATCCCGGATGCTCTTGGGGGCAATTCCCAGCCAGCCCATCTTTTCCTCCAGCCGGTCGTAGTTGTACCCGGCATCGATCATGATGGTGGTATCCCCCTTGCGGTAGAAGAAAATATTAGCCACCCACTCCCGCACACAGGCCACATGCTCATCGATCCACCCGGTGTTCAGCGGCTTAAAGATCTCTTTACCGCGGTACATTTTGCTCATTTCTTTCTTTTGGAATTCCGTTGCCTGTTTAGACATATCTGGCCCTCTTTTCTGTTTTCAAGTTAGCCTATGCTAACTAAAAGATTTTTGAAAAGCCGCCCACCGGCAGCTCTTTATGGTCATTGCTGATTTTTAGTATACCCACCCCTTCCCGCCTTGTCAAGCAGATCCCCCTTGTCACGCCCCGTAAAATCCTATAAAATAGAGCTGATCCATTATTACACCACAGGGAGGATACCCATGCTGACAGAGCGCGAAGAAAAGCTCATCCAAAGATACTATATTTACCCTAAAATCGCTATTACAGCGGTCATTATGGCGCTGGCGCTGGGAGTCCCTTTCATCCTGCTGGAGATGATCGATGACCTTGTCTTCCATGATGAAGAGGCCATCTTTTGGGGTCTTTATGTATATTTGGGCTTTGCGGCCCTGTATCTCATCCTTTTCTGTTACTGCACCCTCCGGGCCAGGCTGGGAATGCGGAAAGAAGAATGGCAGGAGCTGCAGCGCCGTCTCAGCGTCCGCCAGCAGCAGTCTGATTACACCTCAGCTGCCGCGGGTTCCATGGCCATGGGGGCTGCCGGCCGCCTGATGCAAAAAAGTCAGAATAAAACGGTACGGGGTGCCGGTACCGCTGCCCAGGTTGCCGGGGCAGTGGGGGCTGTGGCTACGGCCGGCGCCATGAACGCCGAGATCGCCCGCAATGCCCAGGCCATGGCAGAAGCCTACGGTGTTCCCCTCCCCCGCACCAAAGGGCTGAGGACTGTACTGGTGCTGCTCCCTCTGGTAATCCTCATCGGCGCTTACATCCCCCAGTACAGCCACGCCCATACCGCCATGCAGCAGAATACCCTCCTCGTTTCCCAGCGCGTCGAAGAAATCACCAAAGCTTTGGACCCAGTCTGTGAATACATCTCCGCTGATGACCCCGCCGAACGCTATCAGGATTATGGCTATCGCGTCATTGGCTACCTGCGCGGCATGTATACCGATGTCCCCAAATGCTATGTTTACATTTCGCTGGACCCCACCGGTGTGCTGGAATCTCTCTCCTACGATGAGGAAATTGATATGTCACTCAGCCCGGAGGAAAACCTCAGCCGCATCGAAAAGGACTTTGAAACACTTCACCGCGTCCTGCAAAAAGCAGACATCCCCGCCCAAAGCCCCGAACTTCTCACCACCTATCAGCTTTCCGAAGAATTCCGTGAAACCTTCCTTGCCGGCACCTACTATCAAAGCATCGATTATTCCGCTAACAGTGAAAGTACCCGTATTTACTGGAGCTTTGAAACCGAACCCGAGGAAGAATTTGATGAATACACCCATCCTCGCGTGTACCTCTATGTGCGGGTATAAATCGTTCGGTCAAATGTCCGCCTTTTTGTGGCAAATTAAAACTGCGGGATGCCTGCAATATAAGGCCCCTATTTTATGGTGCTCTTCTATTCACCATCCAAATGTCAAAATGTTAAAACCGGGACAGCCGCTGAAAAAGCGACCGTCCCGGTTATTATTCTATATTCAGCCCAGCGGCTTCATTGTAGGGAACAGCAATACATCCCGGATGGAAGCCGAATCGGTCAGCAGCATTACCAGGCGGTCCACGCCAAAGCCCAAACCGCCGGTGGGGGCCATGCCGTACTCCAGCGCGGTCACAAAGTCATAGTCCACCTCGGCACGGGTGTTCGGCTCCTCACGACGTTTTGCCTCTACCTGCCGCTCAAAGCGCGCCTTCTGATCAATGGGATCGTTCAGCTCGCTGAACGCATTGCCGTACTCGGTAGCGCAGATGAAGTATTCAAACCGCTCGGTAAAGGCAGGGTCCTCCGGCTTGCGCTTGGCCAGGGGGCTGTTCTCCACCGGATAATCATAAATAAAGGTCGGCTGGATGAGGTTCTCCTCCACATAGGCATCAAAGAACTCGGCCAGTACGGTACCCTTGGTCGCATCAGCAGGGACTTCCACATTCTTCGCCTTGGCCGCGGTACGGGCGTCCTCATCGCTCTTCCAGTCGTAGTAGTCCACCCCGGCGTATTTTTTCACCGATTCCGCCATGGTCAGGCGCTCCCAGTGCCCCAGGTCCAGCTCCACG
>CALERQ010000177.1 GCA_937907305.1 uncultured Clostridia bacterium
GACGACCCTGCGGTTAACAGCCGCATGCTCTACCGACTGAGCTAAGGAGGAATATAACCGCAGCAGAGATGCTGCGGGTGTCGGCATCAACCTATTTTCCCGGGCCGCTTCCAGCCAAGTATCTTCGGCGCCAATGAGCTTAACTTCTGTGTTCGGGATGGGAACAGGTGGGACCTCATCGCAATCAACACCGACTATGGTGACCCGTGCGGGAATCGAACCCGCGTTACCGGCGTGAGAGGCCGGTGTCTTAGCCGCTTGACCAACGAGCCATAACGCTGAAAGAATCAGCTTTTATATTATAACCAGCCATCGCCCGGTTGTCAATACGCTTTCCGCTGTTTCCGCATAAAAATTTACGCAGCAAAAAGGGAGCCTTTTCGGCTCCCCTGCATAGATGTAATTTTATACGGTGGGGGTACCACAATAGGGGCAGAAGTTTCCGCGCACCATCTTCCGGCACTTGGTGCAGAAGCGGTCCTCCAGGCCATCATTGGCCGCAGGGGCGGGCGCTGCCTGCGGCTGGTTTTGCTGGCCCAACTGCTGGGCAATCTGCGCGCCAATAGCGACTTCGGCACCCAAACCGGCCACACCGCCACCCTTCTCCATACCATCTGCCGCTGCCACGGTAACATACTTGTTGGTATCGGTGATGAAGGACTGGGCAGCCACCTTTTCCGCCATCTTCTCCACCTCGGGCGGATAGCTGACACTGATGATATTCACATCTCGTACGCCCAGGCCAATATCAAAGAGCTCCTTGTCAAGCTCCTCAGCCATCTTCTTGCCCAGAGCACGGTTATTGGCTTGCAACCCTACCAGGACATTAAGCCCCACGGCTCGCTCACCGTTCAGGATGGATTCGGCCACGATGCCACTCATCTCACCACGGATGCGCTCCGAAACATCACTGAGGGAATAGGTATCCCGAATCCCAGCCACCTTGGAAATAAAGGCCAAATAGTCCCGGAAATAGATGACCATGTTGCCATTCATGCCCACCGGGATGCCACTGGGAACCTCCGGGGTGGGAATCATAATGCGCTGGGTGGTGCCCCAATTTAGAGTCAAGTCCTTGCTGTTGACGAAGTAAACCTCCGCACGCTCGCCGGTATCACTGCGCAGGTGCAGCGCCGCATTGATGTGGGTGAGGAACGGAATGATCTGGGTATCGATATCATAGGTACCCTCATTTTCGAAAATGCCGTGGATACGACCGCCGGAATAGAAGATGGCTTTCTGCCCGGCACGGATGACCAAGCGGCTCCCCTTCTTGATCTCGCGGTTTTTCCATTTGTAAAACAGTACATCGGGGCGGTATTCGATCCACTCCACCGTATCTTTTTTCTGATTAAAAAGTCCCATTATTCATCTCCCTTTCCCGGGGCGGTTTACCAGTCGCCGCCCCAATCGTAGCCGTAATCATAGCTGCCGTAGTCAATATCTCCGCTGTCGTAACTGTAATCATAGCCGCTGCTGTCCCAGCTGCTGCCAGAATCATAACTGTAGTCATATCCACCATAGTCGTAGCCGCTGTCATAGCCATAGTCATAGCCGGAATCGCCGGAGTAGCTGTAATCGTAGCCTCCACCGCCGTAGCCGGTATCCCCACTCTCCAAAAGCATCAGCCCACCAAAGAACACTGCCAGCGCCAACAGAATAACCAAGATAATCTTCCCGACGCTTTTGGGGTACTGGGCAGAGACCTTGCCAGTCTCGCCATTGATCATGTAGTGGTAGGTCTTGCCGGCATAGCCGTAGCGGGCTTTCCACAGCGGCACCAGCACCTGCTTATAGCGCACCATATCATAGTGAGTGTTCATGCCGGTGACCTGCGCCTGGCTATACCCATGCCCGCGGATATCACTCTCTGCCCGACTACGCTGGTCACGGTCAATATAGCTTTCCGCAACCTTAAATCCCTGGATACCGTCTATCGTATAGCACTCCGCCTGGTAACCCGCCAGGTACTGCGGATGATAGGGGTGGGTATTGCCGATGGTATTGTACGGCAGCACCTTTTGAATGAGATTACCACTGGCGGTTTTGCTGGCACACACCTGGATATCATTATAGTAACCCCGCACCACACCGGAAACAGGATACCACTGCGTATAGGTCTCTGTCTTGCCATCCCGGCCACGGCGGGTATAGGTGCGGCCACCACGCCCGCAGTACTGGGTCACAGCATCGGCATCGTAGGTCCAAAAAGGCACATACATACCCACCAGCTCCCCTTCAGCAAAGGTGCGCTTGAGACTGGCAGGAGCGAACCACCGCTTGCGGATCCACTGGCCGAAACGCTTTTGGGCCTCATAACGGTCGATAGCAAATGGTACAACCCCTTCTACCGGAATCCCGTTGTGCTCCTCTTCCGGTTTGATTTGCGGAGAGCCGCACATGGGACAGACCGTCGCGGTCCCTTCCGCCGGCTGGAAAAACTCCGCTCCGCAGACATCGCAGCGCAGAGCGGTTTCGCCGTTTTCCAGCATCCGGTGTCCTTCGCGCTCGCGGTACTCCGCAAAGTCGTACTCCTCAACGGTATCTTTCCCGGGGGTCACTTTTTGGATACTACCACAAGAGGCACAACGAAATTGCTGTGCCTCCGGATCAAATACAATATTTCCGCCGCAGGTTGGACACCGCAGAGCGGCATTGGTTTGCTCCGATGTGGTCATAGCTGCTTACTTGCCCAGACGAGCCTTGAGGGCAGCCAAATCGGCTTCAACAGAAGCGGAAACCTCAGCAGCTTTCTCGCTGTACTTCTCTTCCAGCTTCTTAATGTCCATCTTATCAGCCAGCTCTTCATTCAGGGCCACCTTAGCATCCACGGAATCAATGCGCTTCTGGACAGCTTCCATCATATTCTCAAAGCCGGACATGTCGGTACGGCCCGCTACCTTGTGCATCAGGTCATCCATCTTCTCCTTGTGCTCGGCAACGGTCAGCTTGGCGCGCAGCTCGACCATCTTGCCCTCAGCAGAAGCGATATCCTCCATGAGCTTACGGGTCATCTGACGCATCTTATCGCTGTTGCTCTTGGCCGTCTCATAGGCGGCTTCCAGCTCAGCCTTCTTGGCCACCAGCTGGCTCTTTGCATCCAGGAATTTTCTGGCGTCATCGTCATTGCCGGCCAGGACTGCCTGCTCAGCATAGCGATCGTACTTGGCGATCTCCTCATTATTGGCGGCAACACGACGGGCAGCAGCCATCTCATCCGCGATGATAGCGGAGGTTTCGGACTTCAGTTCTTCCAGATTGGCGCGGGCGTCAGCCAGATATTTTTCCAGCAGCTTGCCGGCATTCTTCTCCTCAGCACCGCTGAGCAGGCTATTGATGTTTGCGCTCATGATGTCACTAAATCTCTGCAGAATACCCATTATTGTTCCTCCTGATGTTGAATCTCATATTGGGGGTAATAACACCACTCCCCTAAGTTAATTTTATAGCACCGCTACAAAAAAATCAAGAGAGCAGCACGATCTTTAAGAATAATTCATGAAAGCTTAAAAGCGGCGCCACATTTCTCTCAGGTCACACCTCAAAATCCAAGTAGGCCGCCCCAATGATGCCGGCATCTCCGCCCAGCGCCGCCCGGCGAATAGGACAAGTGGGCGCCCGGTGGCCGCCGTAACGGTTGGCCCGGACATAGTCATTGAGCGGGCCGATCAGGGCCTCTCCCGCATTGCTGACACCGCCGCCGATAAGAACGACCTCCGGGGCGAAGATGTTGACGAAATTGACAATGCCTGCCCCAACATAGGTAATATACTGTTCCACCACAGCCTTAGCGGTTTCATCCCCCTCTGCCGCGCAGATAAAAGGAGCACTACCATCGGCGGAATTAAAACGCTTCATAGCGGTTTCGGGGTGGGCCCGCTCCGCACGGTGGCGCTGCCGCAGCAGGCCGGTAGCGGAAGCATACGCTTCCAAGCAGCCGCGCTGCCCGCAGGTACAGGGCTCCCCGCCAAGAATGAGGGTGGTATGGCCCATCTCGGTACCGGGACCAATATCCCCTTCATAAATTTTCCCATTGAGGATAACACCGCCGCCTACTCCGGTCCCAAGAGTAATCATGATGGCACTTTTGGCGCCCTTAGCGGCACCGGCAATCACCTCGCCCAAGGCGGCACAGTTGGCGTCATTGGAAAGGCGCACCGGCACCCCCAATTCCTGTCGTAGCTCATCACACAAAGGAACATTTTTCCAGCCAAGATTGTTGGCGTAGACCACCAGCCCCTCCGCGGCACGGCAGTAGCCTGGCGAACCGATACCGACCGAGGTGCAATCCTGCAGGGTAATACCTGCCTTTTTTACTGCTTCTTTAACACAGCATCCAATATCATAGATGACATCATCCAGCATCCGTTCCGGGCGGGTCTTAATAGACGCACGCGCGATGATCTGCTTGTTTTCATCGACCACACCGACCGCTACATTGGTACCGCCAAGATCGATGCCTACACGATATTCCATTTGTATCGTCCTCCTTTATGGGGTTCTGCCCATAGTATAGCGCACTTTGTGGGAAAATGGAAGCGAAAGGCGACGGTTTGCAAAAAATCCAAGCAGACATCCCGCAGGACAGGCGTCAAAGGCACCTCAGCAGTTGAAGGCCGCCCATTTGTATAGGCCATCCACCTGCATACCAAAGGACCCACCATATGGCGGGTCCTCGGGTAAAGAAGATAATGTAAAAAGATGATATCAAACTTTAAGGGCACGGCGCAGGGGCGGCACCAGCAGTATCGCCAACACACCACCAATGGCTGCGGTGATGAGCTGCGGGAAGGAAAAGCTGGCGGAAAGCACCGCGGTCTGCTTTTCATTGAGGGTAAGCACCATGGGCACCAGCCATTTTACAACGACGAGGTACAGAGTGAGAAATTTAGCCACAGCGGCAACAACCAGCGCAATGGCCTGGCGGGCAATAGGAGCACTCTTAGCACCAGCAATAAGCACCCACAACAATACCAATACAGCATTGCCCAAAGCAACGGCTGGTACCACCTGCGGGAACGCCGGGCCGATGCCGATGAAGAAGGCACAGATGGGGGAAAGGATGGCTACAGCCAATCCGCCCCACAGACCACACATAAGGCCGGAAGCGATGAGGATCAGATTGACGAGAGAGCCGGTAACATACTGACCCATGGAACGGGTAACAAACTGCACAGCGATAAGCAGCGCCAGAAAAATAGCGGTACGACACAGTGTTTTCAGGCTGCTGTTGGTTTTTGTATTGCTCATGTTGATCTCCTTTTTGAACAAATATTGGCTAAAGCGGAAAACGCTTGCTTTTTCTTTTGTATTATACTACACTGGTAGATATAATTCTGTTGCATATGCAACGAAGCAAAAGAAAGGCGGCGGCAAAATGATAGACCAGATTCACCTTCCCTCCTGTCCGTTATTTGAGGGGATCTCCCCAGAACTGCTGCCGGCGGAATTGACCCGACTGCAAGCAACCAAGCGAAGCTACGAACCCGGGGAAACACTGTTGGCGGCTGGTTCCTCCACCAACCGGATGGGGCTGGTACTTGAGGGGGAACTCCACGCGATTTTGCCACTGCCGCAGGGGCGGCAATTGCTGCAAAGCCGTCTGTTGCGCGGAGAGCTCTTTGGACAGCTGCTGGCGCTAGATGGGGAACGGGAAAGCCCCGTGACTGTAACTGCCCACACCCCCTGCCGCGTGCTATGGATCCCGATGAAGAACCTCCTCACCAATGGGGGAACGCCTTCTTCCACGCTGCTTTTGGGCAACCTATGCCACCAACTGAGCAGCGCCTATTTCTCCTTACAGCGGCGGCTCATCTGCCTAACGCAACCTACCCTGCGGGAACGCTTACTGTACTATCTGCGGACGGAATGTCACACCCAGGGGAGTCGCACCGTTCGTCTGCCCTTTGGCCGGGCTGGTTTGGCGGACTATCTTGGGGCCGACCGCAGCGCCCTTTCCCGAGTCCTTTCCGGCCTAAGGCAGGAAGGCTTGCTGGATTTTGACCGAAAGCATCCGGCCACCATTACACTGCAGTACCCACTGGAGGACTGAAATCCCCATATTTTCCCCCACCGAGGGCAATTCGGGGCTTTCCTCCTTCGCAGGAATGTGGTATAATAGTAGCCGAAAAAACGGCAAGAAGCCGTTAAGACAGGCGAATCCCATCATTTACAGGGAGGTTATCTACTGTGACGAAAAAATTTGTATTGAATTTCATTCTTTCCGCTATCTGCTATGTGGCGCTGGGCATCGCTCTCATTGTATGGCCCGCGGCCTCCATCAATATCTTTTGCTATGTGTTGGGCGGCGTAACCGCTGCCTATGGTCTGTGGCAGGTATACCGCTTTATCTCCCATCGGGAGGAGCGCTATGCTACCCTTTCGCTGATGGTCGGCATCGTGGCGCTGGCGCTGGGCATCTGCTTCTTTGTCAAACCGGAGCTGTTTGCTTCCATCCTGCCCTTTATCCTGGGGCTGTACCTCATCTTTGATGGCGTAGTAAAACTACAGGCTGCCATTGATATCAAAAAAGAGGGCTATCAAAAATGGGGCATCCTGCTGCTTTTGGCCGTCTTGATGATTGCTCTGGGCGTAGTCATCCTTCTCAATCCGTTCCAGTCAGCACAGGTGCTCATCACCTTTATTGGCATCTGTATGCTGCTGGATGGCGTTATTAACTTGTGGAATGCTTTTGTCGTTTGGCAGCACCTGCGAACACTGAAGAAGGCCGCCTCCGCCGCCATTGATACCATCGCCGCCGCAGTGGATGCTGCTAATGGCAATGCGCCCGCTGATGTGGTAGTGGATGCCGTAAGCACCGCCGATGCCCCTGCGGAGGAACCCGCTGCAGAACAACCTGTCGAAGAAAATACCCCCAACGAATAAACCTGAAAGATAAAATTTCCCCTCCGCCGCAAGACGGAGGGGGTTTTGTTATTTGTTTTCCTTCTCTACATGGATGGCCGCCAGCCCCAGTCGCATAATAATATGCCGCACCCACGGGGTATACATAAACCAGCGCTTGATGGTCTTAAGCCACAACTTCAAACGCAAAGAAGCCGTTTTTCTCCGGTAAAGGCGGGCAAGTTCGCTGTCATCGACGGCTTGGCTCATGGCCTCCGCCATGGCGCTGCCGCTGCGGATGGCGCTGCTTATTCCTTCGAAAGAACTGGCACTGATGAAACCCGCCGCTTCCCCAATAAGATATACACCATCCCGGCCAGTGATAAAATCCGAAAAACCGTGCGGACGCACTGCCTGGCAGCCTTCGGTCTTAACGGGTTGGCCCAGTGGATGCCCCAGGTACTCCTCCAGTCGGCTTTTCTGTCGTTCGTAAGCCTCCCGGCTGCCCTGCGGGGCAAAGCAGCCGCCAAAAATCAGGGTATCGTCCTTCCGGATGATCCAGGAACAGCTTTCACTGGTAGCCGGGTCGAAAATACAGGAGTAAAAGGGAGCGCGCTCTTCCCCGGCCGGGAACCACTGCTGAATAGCGGTGTAACGGGTCTTCGGCTCCCGGTAAAAAGTGCGGCGCACCAAAGAGGACGCACCATCGGCACCTACCACCCGGCGGGCAGCAAACTGTCGCTCTCCCCCATCCGTCCTTACTGTCAGGGAAAAGCTGTCTTCTCCACGGGTAATCGCTGTGCAGCGGCCGGGGAGTATCTCCGCCTGCGACGGCACGAGCGATAGAAGCCAACGGTCAAAGGCGTAGCGATCCATATTGAGATAATAGCGCTGGTAATAGCACACTTGACGGCTGCAAAGATCGATGGTCTGCACCGTGAAGATCTGCGGATCGACCAGCACCTCTTTGGGCAAGGTAAGGTCGAAATGTGCCAGCGCCTTTTGGGAATCGGGGGCCAGCAAACCGCCACAAGGCTTTTTATGCTGCTCGTTCTGCCCATCTATAAGGAGCAGCGTGGCTCCCGGACAAAGAATCAAGTATCGACGGGCGAAAGTTGCGGCGGCAGGGCCTCCCCCCACCACCGCAATGTCATAAATCATATTGTTTCCTCACGATGAGCGTGGGGATTTTCTTCACTGCGGCGGAACGGCACCAGCTTGGCACGGTCCAGCGCCACCATGATAGCCGGGATAAGCACCAGTTGCAGGATAATACCGGGAATGGCATTGAGGAACGCACCGGAAATGAACATCTGCCAGGTAAATGCACCGCCGGAAAGGCCGAGCAGGACAACCATAGCAGCCGCCCACACTATACGCCCAGCAATCATGGCGATGATAAGGGAGCGATACAGCATGCGGGTACACTGCCAGCGTGCCCGGCTATAAAGGAAACCTGCCACAAATGCATACGCCGCCATCTCAAAGGCCATGGCAAGGGCGGTTGGCATACGGGGCATGGAAAACAGGGCAAAGCGCAGAAGCGGCATGATAAAGCCCACGGCGGTGCCATACTGCCAGCCGCAGATCAGGGCGCACAGAAACACTGGCAGATGCATCGGCAGCAGCATGTTGCCGATCTCCTTGATCTGCCCAGTGAAGAAGGGCAACACCAGGCCGATGGCCAGGAACATAGCCGCCAGCAACAGGTTTCTCAGTGATTGGTTTTGATGTTTCATATTTTTATTCCTCCTTGAGGGATTTGATAAACGGGGCATAATATTCCGCTAACTGCAGTGGCAAATCATTCCGGTTCTGTTCCGTCACCGTTATCAGCTGCACCTTAGGGTGGTTGCGGATATCCTCCAGCCAGCCCATGGCATCCTGCCGCATAACACCCAGTATAGGGGTATCGCCATTCAGCAGTTCCAGTACCCGCGCCCGGAAGCGGGGAAGCTTTTGCTCCAAACGGCCACACTCATCCAGCACAATCAGTGGATAAGAGGACGCTTCCGAGAGATATTGGAGTCCCAACTCCTCAAAGCGGGGCAGGACGGTGCGTACCGGGGCACCATTCTCATCCTGGCTGAATTTTACGATGGCATGATCCGGTGTGAAAGCGCGGGGTTCTGCGGCACTGCTCATATACAGGTATCGGCAGGGAGATCTGCGATCCTCCCCAAAGTAGGAGCGAAAGCCACTGGGGGTAACTTTCAGCAGCTCCAGCGTTTTATTCAGAGCAGTCGTTTTCCCAATCTGGACGCTGCCTGTCAAAAACAGATGCATATGATCTCTCCTTTTACTGAGGGCTTTGGGCGCCCCTGTCCTGCCACTTTTGCTATTTTACCACAAAAAATATCCGCCGACAACACAAAAGCGCCCGACCAAAATGGCCGGGCGCTATGCATTTTAACTATGACTTGCAATTACTTGTGGATAGCGGTACCGGACTTGCCTTCCAGCGCCAGGGCAGCATTGTGCAGATCAGCGATGATGGCACGGCCGCCGGACTGAGCAAAGGCGATAGCAGCCTGAACCTTGGGAAGCATGGAACCGGGAGCGAACTGGTTCTCACCAATGTACTTCTCGGCTTCAGCAATGCTCATTTCTTCCAGGCTCTTCTGATCGGGCTTGCCCCAATTGATGGCAACACGATCCACAGCAGTAAGAATGAACAGAGCATCGGCATGCAGCAGCTCAGCGATCTTGGAGGAAGCGAAGTCCTTATCGATAACCGCGGGAACGCCTACCAGCTTGCCGTCCTTCTTGATAACGGGGATACCGCCGCCGCCTACGGTGATCACAACAGCACCGGAATTAACAACAGCCTCTACTACATCCTTCTCCACTACATCAACAGGCTTGGGGGAAGGAACGACACGGCGATAGCCACGGCCAGCATCCTCTACCATGGTAAAGCCCTTGGTAGCTGCGATCTCATCAGCCTGCTCCTTGGTATAGAAAGCACCAATGGGCTTGGTGGGTTTCTGGAAAGCACCGTCATTCTCATCTACCAGAACCTGGGTAACAATGGTCGCTACGGGCTTATTGATGCCGCGCTTGGCCAGCTCGTTGCCAATAGCGTTCTGCAGGTGATAGCCAATGTAACCCTGGGACATAGCACCGCACTCAGGGAAGGGCATATCGCTCTTTACAGCGCCGGCTTCAGCCGCGGCGCTCATGGCCAGGTTGATCATACCGACCTGGGGACCATTGCCGTGGGCAATGATAACTTCGTTGCCGGCCTCGATGAGGTCAACAATGGGCTTAGCGGTCTCGGTTACGAGCTCGAGCTGCTCATAGGGGGTGTTGCCAAGGGCGTTGCCGCCCAGGGCGATAACAATTCTGGACATAGCAGTTTCTCCTTTTGTATGTTTTTTCTATGGTTTTTCCGGCGTAATTCCCCAAATTGGCTAAAATTCGGGAGTTGAATACAGAAATATCATAGCAAATGGCCGTTATTTTGTAAAGAGTTTGGGAGAAAAATTTTAGAAACAATTTTTTAGTATGTAAAAAGTTCACAAAGTGCCTTCCCCTATTCCAGTCTATTTTTCGTCGTGGCGACAAAGGGGCGACTTCTCCACCGGTTTCGGTTCTCCATTTGGCTGCATTTTATTACGCTATGCAGTGATAAACTCTTTTTACCGTTTCTGTCTTAATGGTAAATTGAAAGCACAAAATGCCCCCGATTTTCACCGGGGGCATTTTTCATTCTCTCTAAAGCTTACTTTTGATTATTTACCGAAGTAGCGCTTCAGCAGGCCAGCAAAGGCACGGCCGTGTCGGGCTTCGTCGCGGGCCATCTCATGCACGGTATCGTGAATCGCATCCAGATTGAGAGCCTTGGCTTTCTTGGCCAACTCAGTCTTGCCCATGGTAGCGCCGTTTTCAGCTTCTACACGCATCTTCAGGTTCTTCTCGGTGGAATCGGTCACGACCTCACCCAGCAGCTCGGCAAACTTGGCTGCATGCTCAGCCTCTTCCCAGGCCGCCTTCTCCCAGTACAGGCCGATTTCGGGATAG
>CALERQ010000178.1 GCA_937907305.1 uncultured Clostridia bacterium
TGGGGCAGCGTTTTCAGGCACTCCCGCAGCAGCTCTGCCTGCTCCCGGCGGATAAGGATACTTTCGGTATCCTCCGCTTCGGAAAAGTATTCCGCCCGATCCGTCTCCCAGCCCGGCGCGGTCTGCCGTTCCCGGCTGGTTTTGCGGTAAAGATCGATGCTGGCAGTCTGCACGATGGTGACCAGATAAGGCAGCAGCTCCTCCTCGGGGACCTGCCGCACCCGCTCCAGGGAACGGATCATGCGCAGCATAGCCTCGTGCAGCGCTTCCTCCGCACGGTTCTCATCTCCCAGTATTTTTTGGGCACAGCGCAGCAGGAACGCCCGATGACGCCGATACAGTCCGGCTACAAATTGCCGGTCGGTGTCATTTTCAATGGCCAAGATAAAAAGCGGCAGCATATTGTTTTCTCCTTTGGGTCGTTTTTCCGGAAAAGCGGGGCGAAAGAGCGGAGGGCTTTTTTGCCTTACACCCTATATAACCGCTCCCGCCCGTTTTTTGTGACACGGTTCCGGAACTTTTTTTAGAAAAAATGCCTGCCGCGGGCATTTTCCGGCAGGCTTTCGGTATTCTCATTGTAGCAGGTCGGCTCGCCCCTGGCAAGGCGGCCGGGGGTTCCTCTTCGCGCGCGCTTAACGCGCGCATACGCGTACGCGCCCGCGAGAGCCGGGAGGCGACTTTTTTGCGGCGGGCCGCGCAAAAAGGGCTTGACAGCGCCGCCGGGCCTGTGGTAAAATAATCGAGCAGCTAAAATTGGACGATTAGCTCAGCTGGGAGAGCATCCGCTTGACGTGCGGAGGGTCACAGGTTCAAGTCCTGTATCGTCCACCAAAAAAACGACGCCGATCGGCGTCGTTTTTTCTTTTTGGCGAACCGATCATGCTATGCCGCCTGCAAGCGATCCCAGCGCCGCACCCGGATGAAATACAACAGACCTCCCCGGCAATTTCCTTTCATCCCATCGTTCCCCTGGGGGCAGAGAGGCTGCAAACCGACTGCGGCGCCCTTAGGGAGAAATAAAGAGCAGCGGTCCGCAAAAGGCCCCGGATCTCATCTGTGAATATTTCTTAAAAAAATCCTTCAGCGTTATTGACGAACAAGCGTTCTTGTGGTACGATATAAGATGAATCATTATGGGAATTCATGCCCTAATGCGATAAAAACGGAACTTCAGGAAAGGGGGCTTACGCGTGCGTATCATGGGCATCGATCCCGGCTATGCCATCGTGGGCGTGGGCCTGGTGGATTACGATAATGTCCGCTTTTCGCTGGTGGAATACGGCGCCATCACCACCCCCGCGGAGCTCCCCTTTGAGACCCGCCTGCGGCAGATCTACGATGACATGGTGGGGCTCATCACTCAGTACCGCCCCGACGCTGTCGCCATGGAGCAGCTTTTTTTCACCACCAACCGCACCACCGCCATTGCCGTGGCGGAAGCGAGAGGGGTACTGCTGCTGGCCGCGGAACAGCAGGGCGTGCCGGTGTTCAGTTACACGCCGCTGCAGGTCAAATCGGCGGTGGTTGGCTACGGCAAGGCCGAAAAGGAGCAGGTGATGGAAATGACCCGCCGCCTGCTGAATCTCAAAGCCGTGCCCCAGCCCGATGACGCCGCCGATGCCCTGGCCATTGCCATCTGCCACGGCCACAATGGCGGCAGCCGCCTGCCTACCGCCGCTCTGGCGGAGATCCGCGGCGGCAACCGCCGCGGCAAACCCATCACCTACAAGGAGAAGAAAGCATGATTTACAGCATTTCCGGGCTGCTGCGCCAGGTGGCCCCCACCTACTGCGTGGTGGAAGCCTGCGGCGTCGGCTACCAGTGCTCCGCCTCCACCCACACCCTTTCCAGTCTGCCCGGCCGCGGGCAGGAGGTCACCCTGCTGACCCACCTGTGGGTCAAGGAGGACGGCATGGAGCTGTTCGGCTTTTCCACCGAGCAGGAGCGCCATTGCTTCAAAATGCTCATCGGGGTTTCCGGGGTCGGCCCACGGGTGGCCCTGGCCATCCTCTCGGATTCCGCTCCCGACCGGCTGATGCTCTCCATTGCCGCCGGGGATGCCAAAGCCCTCACCCGCGCGCAGGGCGTCGGCGCCAAGCTGGCCCAGCGCATCATCCTGGAGCTGCGGGATAAGGTGAGCGATGAGGATATCAGCATGCCGTTTAGTGATGAGATCGGCACCATTTCCACCGTGGCGGAAACCACCCGCAATACCGCCAAAAGTGAGGCCATCAGCGCGCTGGTGGCGCTGGGCTACGGCCAGACCGATGCCGCCGCTGTCATTGCCCCCATGGAGGATTCCCTGGCGGTGGATGAGCTCATCCGCCGGGCCCTCAAATCCTTTACCCGCGGCAAGTAAACAGCTTTGAATTTGCGCAGGGACCGGGATACGGGGCGCAGCCCGCCCCGCCCGCAGGGCGGGGCTAAAGCGGACTGCCGTCCGCTTCGGCGGCCTTCGGCCGCCGGGGCTGCGCCCGCCGGCTCCCTGCAGGGGGCCGGTCCCGGCCGCAGGCAAATCGTCCTCCGGACGATTTTGGCGGGGCTGCGCCCCGCCTACGGCGGCTCCGCCGCCGGCCTGCGGCCGCCCCCACCCACCAACTACTCCCAAAGAGAGGAGATCACACCATGTTCGATAGAGGCAAACAGCCGGAATACGAAATGGACCTGGAAAACCGCTTTGTCGTCCCGGAGGTGACCGAAAACGACCGGGACAACGAGCTTTCCCTGCGCCCGCACACGCTGGAAGAATACATCGGCCAGGAGCAGGTCAAGGAAAATCTCTCGGTCTTTATGCAGGCGGCGCGCCTGCGCGGGGAGCCGCTGGACCATGTGCTGCTTTACGGCCCCCCCGGCCTGGGCAAAACCACCCTTTCGCAGATCATCGCGGCGGAAATGGGGGTCAATATCCGCGTCACCAGCGGCCCGGCCATCGAAAAACCGGGTGATCTGGCTGCCCTGCTTACCAACCTCAATGAAAACGATATCCTCTTCATCGATGAGATCCACCGGCTGAACCGCAGCGTGGAGGAGGTGCTGTACCCCGCCATGGAGGACTACGCCCTGGATATCATCATCGGCAAGGGGCCCAGCGCCCGCTCCATCCGCATCGATCTGCCCCGGTTCACCCTGGTGGGCGCCACCACCCGGGCCGGGCAGCTTTCCGCCCCGCTGCGGGACCGCTTCGGTGTGGTGTTCCGGCTGGAACTGTATACCCCGGAGGAGCTTTCGCAGATCGTCACCCGGTCGGCCGGGATCCTCGGCATCCCCTGTGAGGCTGAGGGCGCCATGGAGCTGGCCCGCCGCAGCCGCGGCACCCCCCGCATCGCCAACCGCTTTTTGAAGCGGGTCCGGGACTTTGCCCAGGTGCAGGGCAGCGGGGTCATCACCCCGGAAATAGCCGCCGAGGCGCTGGAACGGCTGGAGGTGGATTACCTCGGCCTGGACCGCATTGACCGCCGCATCCTCTCCACCATCATCCAGAACTATGCCGGAGGCCCGGTGGG
>CALERQ010000179.1 GCA_937907305.1 uncultured Clostridia bacterium
CCGCAGGCCGCCCGCCGAAGGCGGGCCAGCGGGCGAAGCCCGCTGAAATCGTCCGGAGGACGATTTGGCCTGCGGCCGGAGCCGGGCCCTGCAGGGACCTGCCGGGTGGTAAATGCCGCTTTTCTTTTTGCCTGGGATGTGCTAAAATAGGAGCAGAAGCATTTTCCAAAATGAAAGGAGAAGCGAGTATGATATCCAATGAGATGAGAGATCGGCTGATCGCAATGGCGCGGGAAGCCTCCCAAAATGCCTATGTACCCTATTCCCACTTTAAGGTGGGGGCGGCCATCCTGGGAGAAAAGGGTGGGATTTACACCGGGTGCAATGTGGAAAACGCGAGCCTTGGCCTGACCATCTGCGCGGAGCGCAACGCCTGCACCACCATGATCGCGCAGGGGGAACGGCGGATCGCGGCGGTGGCCATATACGGCGGCGAAAAGGGCGGCGAAGCGGCACCCTGCGGGGCGTGCCGCCAGTTTATGCTGGAATTTGCCGATGAGGCGCTGGAGGCCCCGCTGTACTTTGCGGGGCGGGACGGCAGCTTTGTCACCTCCAGCTTTCAGGAGATCTGCCCGTTCCCGTTCCGGAATTTTGTGGGGAACGACTGAGATAATAAAAGATGAAAAAGACCGGCTGGGAAGCGATTCCCGGCCGGTTTTAGTTTAGGGCAGCAGATAGCAGAGCAGGGTACCGAGCGCAGCGAGCAGCAGCCCGACGGCAGCGCCGGCCAGCACCTTGATGATATTCTGGTAGGGACGCTTGCCGCTTTCCCGCAGCTGCTGGATCTCATCGAGAGTCTTGCCCTCCAAAAAGGCGGCGACCTCCCGGTAGGTTTGGACATCGTACTGTTTTTTGATCTTTTCGACGCGCAGAGCGAAGAACAGGGCGGCACCGAACAGCAGGCTGAATGGGACGAGCGCCCACCAACCCAGCCACTCCGCCAGGGGGATGGCGGAAAGGGCGGCAAGGACCATAAATACTGTCATCCAGGCCGCGCTGCGGTTGACAGCGTGGATATCCTGCTGATTGATGGCTTTTTGCATGATCTCGATATCTCCTTTGACCAATTGATCGAGGGAGAGGCCGAACAGGCTGCCGAGGAGCAGCAGGCTTTGCAGATCGGGGTAGCTTTTATCATTTTCCCAGTTGGAGATGGTCTGGCGGGAGACAAATGTCTTTTCCGCCAGGTCATCCTGGCTCCAGCCGCGGGCGGCGCGGTATTGTTTGATGCGGCTGCCGAGTTCCATACGGTGACCTCCCTTCGTCCCCATCAGCTTAGCAGGAGAGCGGCTTGCCGTCCATCAAAAGTCTTTTACATAGCGCCCAAAATGGCCTGTATTTCCGTAAGATCGGCGGCAAAGCGGATGTTTTCCAGCTTTTCCGGGGTGCAGAGATCCATTTTGACCATATGGGTGAGCTGCGTGCGCAGGCCTTCATAATAGCCATCGAGATTATAGAGGATGCAGGGGGCAACGAGCTTTTTGAGGGCGACGCGGGACATCACCTCGCTGATCTCCTCCAAGGTGCCAAGGCCGCCGGGAAAGGCGATGAAGGCATCGCCCAGCTCGATCATTTTGGTGCGGCGCTCCGGGAGGTCGCGGGCGACATAAAAGTGTGTCAGCCCCTTGTACTGGAGGTCCTCCTCCACGAAGAAGGAGACCTCCACGCCGGTGACTTCCCCGCCGGCCCGCAAAGTGCTTTCCGCCAGGGCGCCCATCAGGCCGGTCCGGGAGCCGCCGTAGACGAGAGCATGGCCGCTCTCTCCGATCCAGCGGCCGAGGGCGCGGACGGCGGTATTCAGCTTTGGATCATTGCCGGGGGCAGAGCCGAGATAAACGGTGATATTCATGGGGTCGATCCTTTCGGGGGGATTTTATTTTTCGAAGGGGGAGGGGCCAAACAGGTTACGGATCCTGGCGGCCATTTGACGGCGGCGGGCGCGTTCCGCTTCTTCGGCGCGCTGCCAGCCGGCGGGGGTGCGGTGCAGCAGGGCGCCCTCCCCTATTCCCTGCGGCAGTTCGCTGAGGGGAATGCGGCAGGTTTCGCCGGTGACGGTATTCTCACAGAGGGCAAAATCACCCTCGATGCGGTCGATGCTCCACATGGTAAGGTCTCCTTTGCGGGGAATTGGGGGCGAGGGAAAATCGAGAGGCGGCAAGGAGCGCCCCGAAGGCAGGCTTGCGCCCGGCGAAGACGGGCTGACGCCTGACGAGGGGGCGACACAGCCGGAATCGATTTTCACCGCCCCCATATAGAGGACAGGTGGCCTGTAAAAATACGGGCCGTTTTTCATTTTGCGGTGGTGATGGTAAGATTTTCGCCATCGCTGGTGACGGTAACGGTGCCCTGCAGGTCGGTGCGATAGAGAGCGGCACCCTGTTCTTTGAGACGGGTGAGGACGCCGGTATTGGGCAGGTTGTAGCTGTTATCCTCCCCCACTGAGAGGATGGCATAGCGCGGGGCAACGGCTTTGAGAAAATTCTCCGAGCTGGAAGTGGCGCTGCCATGATGCCCCACCACCAGCACATCGGCAGCCAGTTCGGTTTTAGCGGTCAACATAGATTCTTCCACCTCGGCTTCGGCATCGCCCATGAGGAGGAAGGCGGTATTGCCGTAGGTGACACGCAGCACCAATGAATAGTTATTGAGGTTTTCCCAGGTGGCACCCCGAGCGGGGCTGAGGACGGTGACAGTGGCCTCACCGAGGGGAAGGGTATCTCCCGCAAACAGGTAGGCGGCGGGGATGGACTGCTCCGACAGGGTACTCAGCAGTTTTTCGTAGGACTGGGTGGTAGGGAGCTGGCTTTCCGGGACGGCGGCAGTATAAAAGGCAGCCGTTGGGATCTTTTCCAGCACGGTGCGCATGCCGCCGTAGTGGTCGCTGTGGGGATGGGTGACAATGGCGGCGGAGAGATTCCTGACCCCGGCCCTGGAAAGGGCAGCCAATACCTTGCCGCCCGCGGCATATTCGCCGGCATCAACCAGGATGGCATCCTCGCCGCAGGTAAGGAGCAGGCTTTGCGCCTGGCCGACATCAATGACCCGGAGAGTCAAGCCTTCGGCGGCGGGGTTGGGTGACGGAATGGAGCTGGCACCCGGGGAAAGCTCCTGCCAAAGGAGGAAGGCGGCCAGGGCCAGCAGCAGGAAAAAGGCGCACCAGAGCCGCTTGCGTTCACGGCGGGTGGTGTACTGACGAGACATGGGCAGTTCCTCCTTTCGAGGATTTTGCGGGGTTTAGGGGTAGGCGGTGGGGCCGCAGGCCAAACCGCCCGGAGGGCGGTTTCAGCGGCAGAGCCGCTGCGGCGGGCGAAGCCCGCCGGGCCT
>CALERQ010000180.1 GCA_937907305.1 uncultured Clostridia bacterium
TCGTGGCGCAAAAAAGAAAAAGAACGGCAAAAAGCAGGATGATAACTATGGTACAGAAGGCATGTGCCTGGGAATGTGCTTTGGTGCCGCCCTTGGGACAGCGCTGTGGAATGATACCGGGATTGGCCTTTCGCTGGGAATGTTGATCGGTCTTGCCATCGGTGTGAGTATTCCCCAAAAGGTAGAGGGCGACGATAAATGAATACAGCATACGAACACAAGCCGGAAATGACCTTTATCGGTTTTTCTACCTGGATTCGCGTGGAGGAAGGCTATCGCCAATGCCCGGAATTTTGGAAAAGGGAATATACACAGAAGTATGCCCGCCTGTGGCAAACCATGAAGCCAGAAACGCCGCTGGAAAGGGCAATCATGGAAAACGATATTGGGATGTTTGCCATCTGTAATGAGGGGGATGGTGCTTTTGAATATTGGATTGCCGGGCTTTACCGGGGTGGTGAGATACCGGAGGGCCTGAAGCTCTATACCATCCCAGAAGGTGACTGGGCGAAGTTTTCCGCCAAAGGATCGCTTCCCGGTTCGCTGCAAGAGCTGAACACCTATATTTGGCAGGAATGGTACCCGAAGAAAGGAAAGCAGTGTATGGAAAAGAGAAAGGCCATGCTGGAGGTGTATCCGGCGGGCAATATGCAAAGCCCCGACTATGAATGCGGCATTTGGGTGCCGCTTGCAAAACGGTGGTGCAGTGAGGAGACCGCCCAAACCACGGCGACCGCAACGCTGTTGGGGATTCTATGATCGGTTTTCTCGCAAACAAGGCATAGGGCGCCGGGAAGGGGGCAGATGCTGCCATGAGTGATGTGCTATCGGTGAATGATACGGAATACACCGTGATCCGGCTGCTGGGCAAAGGAAAGGGCGGATATTCGTATCTTGTGACGGACGGGGTGGGACGATATGTCCTGAAACAGGTCCACCATGAGCCATGTGAGTACTATACCTTTGGCGATAAGCTGCTGACCGAGCTGCGTGATTATGAAACGCTGCAAAAGCTCGGAATCTCCATGCCGAGACTGCTGGCGGTGGACTATCGGCAGGAACGCATTCTAAAGGAGTATATCCCCGGAGTGACGGTTGCGGATCGGCTGAAAAGGGGAGAGGCAGAGACGAAATGGTTGGAGCAGGTGCGTGCCATGTGCCGCCGGCTGTATCCTGCCGGGCTGAATATCGATTACTACCCCACTAATTTTGTGCCGTATGATGGAACGCTCTATTATATTGACTATGAGTGTAACCCCTATATGGAGCAATGGGACTTTGAGCACTGGGGCATCCAATACTGGGCGGCGCAGGTGTGGGAAAGGACCGAAAAGTCATAAATTCTGCAATGGACTGCGATACAAAAACCTCCGGGATCGATGAGATTCCGGAGGTTTTATATGGGGGGAAAAGAAGAGAGGAGATTACTCAGTGATTTTGCTTCAGGCGCTTATCCAGCTTGACCGAGAGGCGGGTGCCGATACTTTGGAACACCTGCACAATGACGATGAGCAGGATAACAGCCAGCAGCATGACCAGGTACTTGTAACGGTAATAGCCATAGTTGATGGCGATCTTACCCAGGCCGCCGCCGCCCACGATGCCGCTCATGGCGGTGTAACCCAGGATGGTGGTGATGGCGATGGTGGCATTGGAGATGAGGGAGGGCATTGCCTCCGGGATCATGACCTTAACGATAGTCTGCATAGGGGAAGCGCCCATACTGCGGGACATTTCGATGATATTGGGATTGAGCTCCCGCAGGCTGCTTTCTACCAGGCGGGCCACAAAGGGGAAGGCGGCTACGACCAGCGGCACAATGGAGGCCACGGTGCCCACCGCCGTGCCTACAACGGCCCGGGTGAAGGGGAACAGCAGAATCATTAGGATGAGAAAGGGGACAGAACGCAACAGGTTGATGATGACATTGATGGTTTTCATCAACCAGCCAGGCAGGGGGGCCAGGCCGCCCTTTTCGCCCACGACCAGGATGACACCCAGCGGCAGACCGATGACCACGGCAAAGAACATGGCCGCGATGGTGACATACAGCGTTTCCCAGAAGGCCAGCAGGAACTGCCCCTGAACAATGGAAAGCGTTTCCTGCAGCACCTCAGCGGAAAAGAGATTATTCAGCATACTGGGTCACCTCCTGGGCGGTGATATCGCCATCCTGTGTAAGATAGGAAATGGCACGGGCCAAATCGTCATTTTTGTCCTCGATGGAGAGCAGCATGGAACCGTAGGTGCGGCCCTCGATGCTGCGGGTGGAAGCATAGGCAATGTTGGCTTCCACGCCGATCTCGGTGGCCATGCGGGCAATGATGGGCTTGCCGGTGGCATCGGCCCCATTGAACACCACACGGATGAGCCGGGAACCGGGCAGGGAGCACAGCAGGCTTTCCGGATTGCCCTCCGGGAAGACCAGCCGGCGGGCGGCTTCCGATTTGGGGTGGGAGAATACCGCGCTGACTTCGCCCTGCTCCACCACTTGGCCTTCCTCCAGGATGGCCACATGACGGCAGGTGGATTCCACAACACTCATCTGATGGGTGATAATGATGACGGTAATGCCAAGTTTCTGGTTAATCTCCCGGATCAGCTCCAGAATGGCATTGGTGGTCTTGGGATCGAGAGCACTGGTGGCTTCATCGCACAGCAGGACCTTGGGATTGGTGGCCAAGGCCCGGGCAATGGCCACACGCTGCTGCTGGCCGCCAGAAAGCTGGGCAGGGTAGGCCTGGGCTTTATCGCCCAAGCCTACCAGTTCCAGCAGGGACTGCGCCTTTTTTGCGGCTTCGGCCTTTTTTACACCGGCCAGTTCCAGTGGAAAGCAGACATTGCGCAGACAGTTTTTCTGCATCAGCAGGTTGAAGCCCTGAAAGATCATGGTGATGCTTTGGCGCTCGGCTCGCAGCTCTTTTTCGGTCATTTTGGTCAGGTCCTTGCCATCAATGACCACGCTGCCGGCAGTAGGACGCTCCAGCATATTGATGCAGCGCACCAGGGTGCTTTTGCCGGCGCCGCTCATGCCGATGATTCCAAAGACATCGCCATCCGGGATGGAAAGGGAAACATCTTTGAGGGCCTCCACACTGCCATCTGTAAGGGAATAGGTCTTACACAGATTTTTGATCTCGATCATACTTTGTTCAATCCCCAGTTCGTTTCAATTATTTGAGGGCATCCAGAGTGGACTGCTTGCCGCCGTAGAGGCCGAGGGGCTCTACATGGACGGAAAGAACGGAAACGATGTGGGTGCCGTTTTCAGCGTTGAAGTCATCGAGGTAGGGGGTGTGCTGGAAGTAGTTGGCCAGAACGGTGCCATCCTCTACAACATTATTGGGGATAACATAGTCGCTGTACTCCTGGATATCCAGGGTGATGTCCTTCGCGGCCAGGATTTCCTTGGCAACAGCCAGAATCTCAGCGTGGGGAGCGGGGGAAGCAGCAACGGAGATAGTCTGACCGGCCAGAGCGGCGTAATCGAGGTCGGCATCATAGCCATCGCCAGGGTTTTCTACAACAGAAACAACGGAGCCATCATACTTTTCGGTGATGTAATCAGCAACCTGCTTGCTGGAGAGGGCGGCGATGAGTGCCTTGACGAGGGGCTCATTCTCATTGCCTTCCTTTACCGCCAGGATATTGGCATAGGCGGAGGAGGAGCCTTCCAGTGCCAGGGCATCCTTGGTGGGATTGAGACCGGCGGAGATGGCATAGTTGGAATTGATAACAGCATAGTCGACATCGGGCAGCAGGTTGGGCAGCTGGGCAGCCTCTACCTCGCTGAACTCAATGTTCTTGGGATTTTCTACGATATCCAGGATGGTGGCGGTGATGCCGGCGCCGTCCTTCAGCTTGATGTAGCCCTGATCCTGCAGCAGCAGCAGCGCGCGGGCTTCATTGGTGGTATCATTCGGGATGGCGATTTTGAGTTTGGTTTCGGTGGTGGTATTATTGCCGCAGGCGGCCAGGGGCAGCAGCAGGCAAACAACGAGCAGAGTGGCCAGAACAGCTTTCAGAGTCTTTTTCATGGTAAATGTCCTTTCTTTTATCTTACAAGATGTGTGGTTGTGGGTGAACAAGTTCTGCTCGAGTCACATTCGGCCAAGCAGGTGGTTTGCCCTTACCAGATCTTCATAATACAGGTTCATGGGTGAGGTTCCTTTCGCTGAAGTATATGTAAAACAAAAACCGGGTGACTTTCCGATGAAGTCTCCCGGTTAAAAACAAATGATGGCCGCGCCCATGAATGGCGCGATGTTTTTAATCTGTGATGATGGAGCTATCGGAAAAAGTTGCATCGGAAAAAGTGCGCATACCGCACATGCGCATCATCATAGCCATCATCATAAAGCAGTTCTTTTTCATTGCAGCTTTCTCCTTTCCTCCGTAATCACAGCGTTGCTGTCGCTTTAATGAGCTAATATTATCACCAGGCAGGGGAAGTGTCAATAGTTTTTTTGCAACAATCGATGCAAAAATGAAGATAGAATTTGGACAATATGCTAATGAACGGGATTGAATGATGTGAAAACAGTGAAAAAGACAGTCTAAAAAGAAGCTGTCATGGTTTTCCCTTCGCGTTAAATTAGGGTTGTGATTAGTGATTGGAAGAAGGTAAGTGTTCCCCATTGCTCCAAAAGAAAAACCGCCCGAAGGCGGTTTTTCTTTTGGAGCAGGCAACGGGAATCGAACCCGCCTCCGCGGCTTGGGAAGCCGCTATTCTACCGATGAACTATGCCTGCACGAATGTGGAATACCCATATATTTTACCGTGAAAATGCTTTGCAGTCAAGTCTTTTTACCGTAAATATTGCGACAGCGCTTGACAAAAAACGCGGAAAGGATATGATAGGTACATTACTATGCAAATATCGGAGGAACCCATTATGTCGATTCGGGAAGTAAAAGCGTTTTTTGCCGCGCGAGGCATGGAGGATAAGGTGCTGGAGTTCGCAACCTCCAGCGCAACGGTGGAGTTGGCTGCCCAGACGGTGGGGGTTATTCCGGCCCGCATTGCCAAGACGCTTTCCTTTATGACGGCGGAGGGACCGCTGCTGGTGGTAACGGCTGGGGACGCCAAAATAGATAACCACAAGTATAAGGAGACCTTTGGCTGCAAAGCCAAGATGCTGACCCCGGAGGAGGCAGTGGAGCTTATTGGTCACGCGGTGGGCGGGGTATGCCCCTTTGCGGTAAAACCGGGGGTGAAAACCTGCCTGGATGTTTCGCTGCAACGGTTTACTACGGTGTTCCCGGCGTGCGGCAGCAGCAATAGTGCTATTGAACTGACCTGCGAGGAACTGTATGAACTTTCCGGGGCGCTGGCCTGGGTGGATGTATGCAAGGGCTGGCAAGATGCTGAATAAAACATAAAAAACGACCCGTCACAGCATGTGCTGCGGCGGGCCGCTTTTTGTTATTCAACATCCAGCTCTGGGGGAACATCAATCTCATCCGAGACATATTTGCCGTTTTTCTTGCGCTGGCGCACGCACTCGGTCAGCAGATACTCGATCTGTCCATTGACCGAGCGGAAGTCGTCCTCCGCCCATGCTGCGATGGCGGCGTACAGCTTGGGGGAAAGGCGCAGCGGCACCTGCTTTTTCTGGTTATCGTTCATAATCAGTACAGGCTGCCGGAATTAACGACCGGCTGGGCATCGTGATTGCCGCACAGCACCACCAGCAGATTGCTGACCATTGCAGCCTTGCGTTCCTCATCCAGTTCCACCATGCCGCTTTGAGAAAGCCGTTCCAGCGCCATTTCTACCATGCCTACGGCACCATCTACGATCATCTTGCGGGCGTCGATGATGGCCGAGGCCTGCTGACGCTGCAGCATCACAGCGGCGATCTCGGTGGCATAGGCCAGGTAGGTGATGCGTGCTTCGATGATTTCGATGCCGGCTTCCGCCACCCGCTGCTGGATCTCATCCCGGATGCGTGATGCGACCAGCTCACTGGAACCGCGCAGACTGCCGTCATCGGCAATGCCATCGCCGGTGGTATCCACATTTGGGGCTACATCGTAGGGGTACAGCCGCACGATATTGCGCAGGGCGCTATCGCACTGCAGGGAAAGGAATTCCTTGTAGTTATCCACATTAAAAACGGCCTTGGCGGTATCGATAATGCGCCAGGTGACAGCGATGCCGATCTCCACGGGGTTGCCCAAACAGTCGTTGATTTTTTGACGGTTATTGCTGAGGGTCATGATTTTGAGCGAGAGCTTTTTACCGGTGGTATCCACCTCGACGGAGGTGGTGTTTTCACCTGAGGAGGCCTTGATGCCCAGGGTCTTGACATCACCGCTTTGGCTCAGGCGGGTTTTGGCGGCGGGGTTGACACCGGAGCAGAAAGGATTGACATAGTAATAGCCTTCACCCTTCAGGGTGCCGTAGTAGTGGCCGAACAGGGTAAGTACCAGCGCCTCCTGCGGCTTAAGGATTTTAAGCCCCATCATGGGAATCCAAATAAAGCAAAGGATAACGATGCCGGGAACAATGAGACCGATTATATCGTGCATGGCGCCGATGACGACCATAGCAATGGCTGCGGCCATGAGCAGCAGGAAGAGCATGAGCATAGCCATGCCGCGCTTTTTATTGGTGAGGATTTTTTCTGTCATAATTGTCACTCCTTATTGTTGATATCTTTATGATATCACATTGATGTAAAATGTCAAGAGAGAAAATAAAAAAGTCCCCGGTCAGGGGACTTTGGAGGGAGTGAAGAAGTGAGAGAGGGTTTCGGCGCGGGGCGGGGGTGTAAGTAAGGTCGCAATAAAAGTGGACGGTACCGAGACCAGCAGCGCCATTTGAATGTGATAGATACCAAAAGGATTTCCGAGGGCATTCCACACAACGAAGGTGATGGAGGAGGTAACCATGGAGGTGATGGCGCCGGCCTTATTGAACCGCCGCCAGTACAGCCCCAGGAAGAATACCCAGGCAAAGGATAGCCCCAGGGCACCCCAGGCAGGGTACATCAGGAAGGCGAGGTATTCGGGAGGGTTGAGCCCCCAAAATACACAGATACCGCCGATGATGGCAACAGTGGCGCGGGCAATGGAGATACGGCGGCGCTCCGAAAGCCCCAATCGAAAAGTCTTGGTGAGGATATCGTTTTCCACCGTGGAGGCGCACTGGATCAACAGGGAATCCACAGTGGACATGACCGCGGCGGAAAGCCCAGCCAACGCAATACCCGCCAGTAAGGGTGGCAGCAGAGATTGGATCATGTAGTAGACTACATTATCAGCGGTATCGATCTCCGGGAAGATGATGCGCCCATACAGTCCCAGCAGGACAATACAGATCTCCAGCACGACCACGATGGAAACGGTGATGGAAAAGCCCAGCCGGAAAGCACGCCGGTTGCGGATGGAGTAGAAGCCGCGGATATAATTGGGACCGCCCAGCGCGCCGAAAAAAGTGAGCAGAATGAAAGCCACCAGGAAAGAGGGGGTAATTGGGGAGTTGGCATCCGGCCAGGAGACAAAGCCATGGGGGAAGATCTGCTGGTACTGCAGTTGCGGAGAGGGCCCCACTCGGTGGACCGAGGCGGTCAGCAGGATGATGACGCCCAGCAGGATCAAAATGCCCTGGGCAACATCGGTGTAAACAACGGCATAGTAACCGCCGAAGGAGACATACAGGAAGACAATAATGCCGAAGCAGATCACGGCGGCATTGTAGGAAAGCCCGGTGGTGACATTAAAAAGAATGCCAATGGCAGCGAACTGAGTAACCAGGAGCGGTATCGAAAAGGTGATAATAAGCAACGAAGCAATGAGCCGGGCGGTACGGCTCTCAAAGCGCTTTTCCAAGAAATCCGGAACAGTAAAGAGATTGAGATCGCGGGAGCATGCGCAGAGTTTGCGGCCCAGCAGCCACCAACAAAGAAAGGTAGCCACGGTGACAGCGCTGGCGGCATAGATAAAGTAGAGGCCCCATTGCCAGGCCTGACTGACCCAGCCGACCAGGGCCCCGGCGCTGATCAGGCTGGTGGTGTATACAAATCCGGCAAAAAAGCCATTGACCTGGCGGCCGGCTACATAGTAGTCAGCGGTGTTTTTGGTACGCTGCTCCCCCAAAATGCCGAGTGCGAACATCCCAACAAAGTAGACAAGTATTACAGCCTGTACGATGTAATTCATAGTGTGGATTCCTTTCTGTCCGATTAGTGGACGGCCGATTCAGATACGGCGCCGGATCAAAAGCATGGCAACAAATACAGCAGCCTGGATGGCAATGGCGATCCACCAGCCAATTGGCATGACGCTCCCCTCCCTTGACGGAAAAACTACCTTTATTTTCACTTTTTGCTGGGCTTTTGTCAATAGCACAAAATCCCCACATGTGTGGGGACTTTGCACTAATATTGAGGGGGTCAAACACCATTTGAATGATGAGGAGATTACTTGGCTTTTACCTTGGCCGGGAAGAACTTTTCGAGCGTTTCGGCCGAGGTGGGCTTGGTGGCGTAGGTCACGATGAGAGTGACGATGATCAGCGAGATCAAGCCGATCTGGATGGGAGCGAGACCCAGGGGAGACCAACCGGTAGCGGAACCGATGAGGAACATGCCGGCGCCGGCTACCATACCGGCGCAGACGCCGGGGGCGTTGAGACGCTTCCAGTACAGGCCGCCATAGAAGCACAGCGCAAAGGAAAGACCAAGAATACCCCAAGCGGGATACATCAGCAGGGCCAGCATCTCTGGAGGATTGAGACCCCAAACGATGGAGATGGCGCCGATGACGAGTACAGTGATGCGGGCTACGGTCATGCGCTGCTTTTCACTGAGATTCTTATTGAAAGTACGGACCAGAATGTCATTTTCCACGGTGGAAGCGCACATCAGCAGCAGGCCATCCATGGTGGACATCATGGCAGCAGCCAGCGCTGCCAGAACCAGACCGCCCATTACGGGAGGCAGCAGATTATCGATCATCATGAATACGGTGTTATCCGGGGAGGAGAGATCGGGGAACAGAACCTTGCCGCACAGACCGATGACGATGATGCAGACTTCAATAACGCAGACAATGCTCATGATCATGGTAAAGCCGCGTTTCTGCTCCTTCGGCCCCTTCAGGGAATAGAAGCCTTTGATATAGTTGGGGGCACCCAGTGCGCCAAAGAAGTTGTTCATCAGTCCAGCGATAAAGGCTGTGGATGTAAGCGCGCTTCCGGTGGTGGGCCAGCTGACGGCACCGATGGGATTGGCGGCGGCGTAGGCTTCACCTAGGTTACCGCCTACCGCTATGAGGGCGGTAATGACCAGCGCGGCGATACCGAACAACATCAGGCCGCCCTGAACAGCATCGGTGTAAACCACGGCAAAGTATCCGCCGAAGGCAACATAGACAAATACAATGACGCCGAACAGCACAACGGCGGTCTTGTAGTCGATGCCGGTGACCATATTGAGCAGCAGGCCGGCGGCTTTGAACTGAGAAACCATAAGCGGAACGGTGAAAATGAGCAGGATAAGGCCGGCAATCAGGCGGGCGGTCTTGCTCTCAAAGCGGGCCTCCAGAAAGTCCGGGACAGTCAGCAGGTCCAGCTTTTTGGAAAGGCGCATTACCTTGCCGGAAAGCAGCCGCCAGCAGATGTAGGTGGCGATGGTAACGGCACATCCCGCAAAGATGAACCATACGCCGTAGCTGGAGGCCTGACCGGTCCAGCCCACCAGGGCGCCGGCGCTGACCAGGCTGGACATATACACCAGTGCGGTGATAACGCCGCCCAATCCACGGCCTGCTACATAGTAGTCAGTAACAGTTTTCGATTTCCGATTAGCAATCAGTCCGATGATGAACATCGCGACGAAATAGGCAATCAGAATAATGAGAATCGTCCATTTCATTTTTCATTACCTCTTCTTTCCTTCATTTTTGTTTTGGTAGTGGGGATGCTCAATCATCCTCCGTGATCTTGTTTCTTCCGATCAGCATAAGAACAAAAACGAGGGCCTGTATTCCTACTGCGATCCAAAATCCGGCTGGCATAACAAAACCTCCTTTTACAAAAGCCCCCTATATGGGGATATTCAGACGAGCCAGAATGTCTGTATTTATGATTATAGCGGGAAAGGAAGGAATAAAAAATGTTCACTTTTGTGCAGTTGATACTCTTTTTTGACGGCTAAAATGAGAATATCAGGCAGATCGACGAAGGGAGTTGGCGAATTTAGCATAAAGGGTGTTCATTTCTTACCGCTGGGGAGGGAAAATAGCGGAAATGGTCGGATTTATCGGGGAAAAGGGCATTTTTGGCAGGATTAGCAGATTCTTTGCAATTTACCGTAAAGGATATTATAATAAACGGGAAGAACAAGCCCATAGGACTGGCGGAGGATAGCAATGGAAGAAGGAAATGCAAAATCTCTGGTAAGAAGGCTGCCGGTAAAAAACCGCATCACGCTGATGGTGATTCTGATATCGGTGGTCCCAATCCTTATTATCAGTGTTTTTTCCTATGCAAAAGCCTTTATTTCGGTTCGGCAGACGGCGAGGGCCTTTGTGGCGCAGACGATGACTTCGTTGGAGCGATCCCTTACCGACCTGGCGGAGCCTTCGAGGCTGTTGGTCGGAGGACGGGAAAAACTTTCGGAAGAGGTGCTGAAAACAGAACCTACCGGGTTATTCCAACAGGAGGCACTGCGCTATTTGACAGGGGTGACGGTGCTGTATACAAATGGAACGGTGTGCAGCCACACTGGGGAAGAGATACTGGTGGCTATGGAACCTAATGGATGGGCGGTAACACAAAATGAAGCGGGAGAGCAACGGTTGGCTGCGGCATGGCATGCAACAGACGAGGAGGAAAACGCCTATACGGTGCAAGCCCTGTTCCTGCCGCAGATGTTTACCCGTTTGCTGGATATTTACGATGCGGAGAGCTGCAACCACCTGGTGTTGGTGGATAGGACTGGCGGCTTGTTGACCGATGACGGAACGCCGCTGACGGTGCTGGAAGGGGAAGCGATTCGGCAGACAGCATTTGAGGCAAGCGGGGAACCGATTTGTCCTAGGGAGGAGCGCAGCAGCTTTTTGTGCTACCTTACAGTGCCGGCATTGGAGGCTACCCTGGTATTTATAGCGCCCTACACCGAGATGATGAAGCCCCTGCAAAGCATCTTTTTCGGGACGCTGTTCGGGACGATCCTGCTGCTGAATTTTTCGATGATCGTGATCGATTCCATCGACCGGCCGATGAATGCGCTGGTGAAGTCCTTTGGTAATGCGTCACGAATGAAGTTCGCGGTTGCGCAATCCGATGAAAGCCGAGATGAATTGGGAATTCTGAATCAGGCCTTTAATGAGATCTGTGAGGAAATGCGGGAGGCACTGAACAAGGTGGAAAAGGAACAGGCGGAAAAGCGACGGGCAGAGATCCAGATGCTGCAGGCCCAGATCAATCCGCACTTCCTTTTTAATACACTGGATAGTCTGCGCTTTACCTCCATGATGAACAATGTACCGGTTGTTTCCGATGGGTTGGCAGCGCTTTCCCATTTGCTGCGTAGTTCTATTCTGAAGGATAATTCCTACACGCCGCTGCGGAGCGAGCTGCAAACAGTGGAGGATTATTTGACTTTGCAGCGGATTCGCAGCTGCGAGACGATCATGCTGAAGACGGAGATCACCGAAGAAGCCGCAAAGGCCAGTGTGATGCGCCTGCTGCTGCAGCCTATCGTGGAAAACGCAGTTATCCACGGGATAAAAGAAAATGTTCCGCTTACCATACGGTTGAAGGCATGGGTGAGGGAGGAAGCGCTGTATATCAGCATTACCGATGACGGCAAGGGATTCGACCCCGAAAAAGCTGGTGAGGACGGTGTGCCGAAAAGCAGTAAGATGAGCGGCATTGGTCTGCACAATGTAAAGGACCGCCTGTACCTGGCCTATAAGGAGAGCCAAAGCTTTTCCATTAACAGCGTACAGGGCCAGGGCACCGAGGTGCAGATGACGATGCCCTATACCGAGTGGAAGGAGGAGAGTGATGTATAAGGCCATTCTGGTGGATGATGAGAAGATCGTCCGGCTGGCATTGAAGACCATTGTGGATTGGACCGCGCTGGGCTATTCTGTGACCGGCAGTTACAGCAGTGCCAAGACGGCTCTGCAGGAGATAGAAGATGACCCGCCGGATCTCATCATCACTGATATTAAAATGCCGGATATGGATGGTTTGCAGTTTGTCCAGCAGGTACGGCAGCAAAACCGGAGATGTGAGATTATCGTACTTACCAACCACGAAAATTTCTCCTACGCAGTGGAGGCTATTCGTTTGGGTGTAATGGATTATGTGGTAAAAACCGATATTTCACCGGAATCACTGACAATGTTGCTGCAAAAAGCCTCAGAACGATTGGCCGGGAAAAAGAGCGCAGAACCGGTGCCGGTCACCCCTATGACAGAGGATGATTTCCGTGGGATGCAACAGGTGGCACAGGGCATGCAGGTGGGAGAGATCCGTTTTTCGGAGCCCTATGCGATTTGTCTGGCTTTTCTGGATTGTCTGGAGAACGAAAATAAACGGAATGATTCCGGATTTTATAACCTGTTGTGCGAAAAGCTGGGACGGCCGGTTTCCACATTGATTCGGTTGGGTCCAGATCAGACGGCAATCGTATTGATGTCGGGTGAGCAGGAGGCATTCGAACGAGTGGCTCCAACACTTTGTCAGAGAATCAGTGGTTTTTGCCGGGCCTACCTGAACCGGCCGTGCGGATTTTTGCTCTCGGAGCAATTTGTGGAGAGCCGGGGCTTTTTGCTGGAACTGGAGCGCTGCCGGAATGCGATTCCCTATGTAGTGTTTCACGGTACGGGGTATCTGACCCGTGTGGCCACGCTGCGGCAGCTTTCCTCGGAGGAGGTGCCGGTGCAGGTGGTCTGCCGGCAGCTGAGTGACCTGCTGGAGACGAAAGACTATACCGGTGCACTGGAGCTATTTTCAGCCTTTGGGCGAGGGAAGGAGTTACGGGCGGCCGCCCCGGGTCCAGCGGCGCGCGCCATGAGCAGCCTGGGCTTGACGGCGCTGATAGGCTGCTCGGCCTACCTGGGCGAGAAGGAACGAGGAGCCCTGTGGGAGCAGTTGAGGAAATGCCGCAGCGTGGATGACTACAAGGCACATTTTGGCCAGGTGCTTCAGCAGATGGAGAGCTTTGAACGGAAGAGAGCCGCACTGTTGTGTAAAAAGGAAATGGCGCAGATCATACAGTATATTGAAGAAAACATTTCCCAGCACATTTCTCTGAAGATGATAAGTGAAACAGTGCATATGACCGAAAACTATGTCAGCAGGCTCTTTAAGAGTGTAAGCGGCATGAATGTGGTGGGCTACATCAATATGGAAAAGATGGAGCAGGCCCGCAGAATCCTCTCTCGGTCGGAAAGCACCGTGCGTATGGCGGCAGGGGAACTGGGCTACTATGAATCCAGTTATTTTATCAAACTATTTCGCAAAACATATGGCATTGGCCCTGGGGAATACAAAAAGTTTGCTGAGGATCGGCAGGCAGCCCCTTTGCTGAAAACAGAGGAATAAAAAAGAGCGGAGCCCGGTGAGGGCTTCGCTCTTTTGGTGTATTGTGGTTTCGGTTTAGGTAATGGAGTCTTCCATCAAGCCAAAGCCGGCGACTTCACTAACGGGCAGTGAGAACAGGATAGCGCCGGCTTCGCTATCAGGGCCGGCGTGGTGCAGCACCGATTGCATAATGGCGGCCTTGCGGTCGTTCTGTGCCACCATCAGAATCACTTCCTTTTCTGAAGCGATGGATACATTATAGAACTTTTTGGGATTCTGGCTGCCGGTACCTTTGCCGTGCAGCACGGTGCCGCCGGTGGCGCCGGCCGCGCGGGCGGCATTCATCACCTGGTCGGTACGGCCCTCATTGGCCACGATCACGATGAGTTCATATTTTCCATTGAGCTCGGGGGTATAGCGGGCGGGCTGCTGCTCGCCGTTATTCAGATATGCCAAGGTTTTTCCTCCTCCCACACTTTTGATCGGGACGGCAATGACAATGCCGTGCCCGGGGATACCGATATAAAGTTGCTGCCGCATGTCTTTGATGAATTGCCGGGTCTTTTCAGAGTTTGCCACCGTCATGATGATACGCTTTTCGGTGGATTCAATGCCAAGGAGATCCAGCATACTTTTGGCGGCGGTACCGTGACCCAGCATGGCTACGGTCTGGGGTAGATCCAGCGCGGCGGCGATTTCACACACCCGTTCCATTGCGCCAGGATTGACAACAGAAATGAGGTAATTCATGCTGGGTTCACCTCCCACAGCTCAATAATCTCATCATCGCCATACTGCTCGCGGGCAATCTCGGGTTCAGTGCGGCGGCTGTAAATAAAGCCGACCATCTGAATGGAGATCAAGGGCATCATGGCGACCATAGCGACGACGCCGAACGCATCGATAAGCGGGTTGCCGCCCACCACAGTGGAAGCGCCGATCATAAATTGCAGCATAAAGGTAGCGGTCATGGGGCCGGAGGCCACGCCGCCGGAGTCAAACGCAATGGCGGTGTAAAGATCGGGGACAAAGAAAGAAAGTCCCAGTGCGATGACATACCCAGGAATAAGAAACCACATGATGGAGATGCCGGTAAGCACCCGCAGCATGGAAAAGCCCATGGCCAGCGCGATGGCAACGGAAAGACTCCGCTTGATGGCGCTGCCCGGAATGGTACCGGCGCTGACCTCTTCGATCTGATGCTCCAGTACTGCCACGGCAGGCTCCGCCGATATGATGAACCAGCCCAGCAGCATGGAAAGGGGGATGAGCAGCCAGCGGGTCCAGCCATCGGCCAATTCAGCGCCCAGTACCTCACCCAAGGCGGAGAAGCCAACATTAACGCCGGTGAGGAACAACACCAGTCCTACATATGTATACAGGATACCAATGACGATTTTGGCTAGATTACGGTGGGGCATATGCAGGGTAAGGAATTGGAATGCGAAGAAGATGACCACGATGGGCAGCAGTGCGATTGCCATTTCACCCATGTATTTGGGCAGGTCATGCAGGTAGGCAGCCCCAATGGCGGAAGTGTTGGCGAAGGAGGAAGTGCTGATCTCCAAAGCGCCACTGCTTTCGGTGTAGAAGAAGCTGAGAATGAGTACAGCCAGAATAGGCCCGATGGAGCAGAGCGCCACCAGACCGAAGCTGTCAGCTTCTGCCCGGGCGTCACTTCGGATATAGGATACACCGACACCCAGTGCCAGGATGAACGGAACGGTCATAGGGCCGGTGGTCACACCGCCGGAATCAAAGGCGACACTAAGGAAATCTGGTGCGGCAAATCCCGCCAGGATAAACACTGCACCATAAAAGGCAATAAGCAGCCAGCGCAGCTTTACGCCGGTAACGATGCGAAGCATACATACTGAGAGGAAGAATCCCACGCCGATGCCAACGGTGACCAACAGCACGGTATTATTGATGTGGGGTACTGTTTCGGCTAGAACCTGCAGATCTGGCTCCGCTATGGTAACGGCAAAGCCTAGCATAAAGCTGACGATCAGGATCAACGGTAGATTGCGAGTTTTGGTCAGCGCCGTACCAATGCGGTTGCCGATGGGTGTCATGGAGGCTTCTGCGCCCAGCGAGAACAGCCCCATGCCAACGATAACAAAAATAGTGCCAATCAAAAAACAGAGTAACAGATCGGTACCTACAGGGGCAATGGTCAGGCACAGCATCAGAACGATCACGACGATGGGCAGCACCGAAATAGCTGATTCCCGTATTTTCTCGATGATCTTTACCCGGCTTGCGGTTAACACTGCGTTGTTTTTGTGCTTCAGCGCACTCACTCCTTTCTTTCTTCGGTGGGTTACAGTTTAATATTATGCGGAAAGAGCGGCTCCGCACTTTACTATACTAAATATATCATATCAGTGGGTGCTTTGGCAAACTGCTGGGGGAAGTTTTACAAAAAATTAACGATGTTGCAAAATTCAGTTTGTGCTGTTATACCAAGTGGACTCTGGCATCGGGGAAAAACAGAAAATAAAAAGATAGCGGCTGTAATGCTGACGCTGCTGACAGCTTGCGGGCAGAGTAAGAATCTACGGTGTAAGTTAGTACCATGGATATATAGTATCGTAGAATAAAAAGATATGATCGATAGGCAGGAAAATGCTGTATCCTTATGTAGTATAGCGAGAATGATATGATATAAATGAATAAAAATGTTTCGAAACTTGCAATTTTGGCGAGTTATTTGCGCAACTACAAATGAAAAGCAAGAAATGATGGAGCCTGAATAGCAGAGACCCGCAAAAGGACCGCTGCCATATATTTTGTTCATTTTCACCCATGTATAAGATTCCATACCACAAAAAGTATAAATTGTCCGCAAATATTTTCTTTACTTTATTTGTGAAATGTTATATAATCATAATCAAATGGTAATATAAAATTAAAGGGGGCTACAAAAGTTGTCGCAGGATGCCATAACTGAGGTGCTAAGAATCGAAGAAAAAATGAATCAAATGCGGGAGGAAACTGCCGCGGATTGTAGACAAAAACTATTGACAGCACAGCGTAGCGCGGAGTGTCTGCGGGAGCAGGCCAGGGCCGAAGCGGAGGCTGAGGTGCGTGAGATGATGTCCGAGGCGGAACGGCAGGCGGCACAGGCAACCTATCACGCGTTGGAGGAAGCCTCTGCGCAATGGGAACATAAAAAAGAAGAAGCCCGGCAGCGTATTCCGCAGGCTGCCAGGTGGATCATGGAAAAGGTTGTGGAACGCTAATGGCTATTGTTGCTATGCGTCACTTGCGGCTCATAGGGCTGCAAAGTGAGCGGGAGGAAATGCTGCGGCGGTTACAGCATCTCGGCTGCCTGGAAATCACCGAGCCGGAGATGGCAGAGGATGACCCGTTGCTGCAAAAGCTGCGGGTGCCGGATTCCCCGGGACTGCAGAAGGCCCGGGAACAGTACGCGGCTGCGGAACAGGCGCTGCAAACGCTGGCTGAGCATACTCCCAAGGAAAAAACGAAATTGGCGCCGCTGCCTGCCATAACGGAACGGGCGCTGACTGAACCAATTGAACTGGCCGGTGGCCAGGATGCCGCTGGGCGTCTGAATAAATACCGCGATGAACTGGCGGCGCTGCAAAGCCGCAGTGAAAAACTGGCGGCGGAGGAAGCCTTGCTACTTCCGTGGGAAGCGCTGACAATGCCGCTGGAATGTGTCACCACCGAAAAGGTGCTAATCCAGCTGGGCACACTGCCCACCACAGTGTTGCCGCAGCAGATACAGGAGACACTGGATGCGGCCGGAGACCTGTACGAGCTGCGGGAGGTAAGCGCTGACCGGGAGCACAGCTATATGGTGCTTACGGCGCACATTTCCCAGGCGGAAGACCACATAGCCGCATTGAAGGCATTGGGCTGGAGTCGTGTGACATTGGGTGAACGGACTGGCACTGCTGCTGCCAACTTGTCTGCTCTGCGGCAGGAACAAACGGCACTGGCGGAAAAGAGAGCATTGCTGGAAGAAGCAATTATCCAGTGCGCCGGGCAAAAAATGGAGCTGCGTCAGCTTTCGGATGCTTCCCGCATCGAGATCGACCGGAGAGAGGCCAAGAGCCGCACACGGGATACCGCCGAGACCTTCCTGCTGGAGGGGTGGTTCCCGGCGGAGAACACCAGGGAGCTGGAAATGTTGCTGGAGGGCTGTACCTGTGCCTGGCAGATGACAGATCCTGCCCCGGAGGATTATCCGCGGGTGCCTGTTAAACTGAAAAACAATCGCTTTACTCAGCCGCTTAATATGGTCACGGAGATGTACTCTTTGCCGGCCTATGGCACGCTGGATCCTAATCCCTACATGGCGCCATTCTTCATTCTGTTTTACGGCATTATGATGGCGGATATGGGTTATGGCCTTTTGATGATGCTGGCATCACTCATTGTGCTGAAGAAAAAACAGCCTACCGGTGGAAGCTACAATTTCTTTGCGTTGTTGGGACTGTGTGGCATCTCTACTTTCTTCATGGGTGCATTGACCGGCGGTTTCTTTGGGGATTTCATCCCGCAAATGCTCAAAGTCATTAACCCGGAAAGCACCTTCACCTGGTTCTGGCAGCCGCTCATTTCGCCTATCAATGATATTATTGCCATTATGCTGGGCTCACTGGCATTGGGGTGTGTGCAGATCCTCGTCGGTATGGTCATCGGCTTTATCTACAAGCTGAAGCACGGCGAGATAGCCAGTGCCCTGTGCGAGGAAGCCGCCTGGTGGGTTATTATTGGCTGTGGTGTGGCATTGGGCATCACCGGGAAAAAGACATTCCTATGGGTGCTGTTGGCGGCCCTAGTTATCAGCCAGGGTTATGGCAAAAAAGGCATCGGCGGAAAGATCGTTGGCATCGGTGGTTCGTTATACAATCACATTACCGGTTATTTTGGGGATATTCTCTCCTATGTCCGCCTAATGGCTTTAATGCTGGCAGGTGCGGTCATCGCGCAGGTATTTAATACTCTGGCAGCGATCCCTGGCAATCTGATTGTATTTATTATCGTATCGCTGTTGGGAAATGCCCTTAATTTTGCATTGAATTTGCTGGGCTGCTATGTCCATGACATGCGGCTTCAGTGTTTGGAATTTTTCAAGTACTTCTACCGGGATGGCGGACGCGCGTTTAAGCCCGTTGCGGCCCAGCCCAAATATTACAGAATAGCAGAACAATAAAAAGGAGTGTATGAAAAATGAGTTTTCTGGAATCTTTCGGTGGTTTGGCGCTGGCCCTGCTGGGCGGCGGTTTGGCGGCAGGATTGAGCTGTGTTGGCTCGGCCAAAGGAACCGGTATGGCGGGTGAAGCCGCTGCCGGGCTGATGTG
>CALERQ010000181.1 GCA_937907305.1 uncultured Clostridia bacterium
TTACACCACTTTCCACACACAAATTTGGAGGGTGATGGTGTAAGTGAAATGGCTGAAAAGCTCTTGACTAAGCGGGGTTGCGGTCTTTCGTTTGATTATAGGAGGAAATCACAATGAAAAAAGTACTCGCACTGGTACTGGCTGTCATCATGGTTTGCACCATGGCTATGGCTGCTAATCTGAATACTGATACTAAGACCACTGGTTACACCGTCATCTCTGTTGGCGAAAGTGATAGTGCTGTTGCTGCTATTGAGTTTACCTATGCTGACGACTTTGATTTCGATGAGACCTATGTACTCACTCTGAATAAGGAGTATTTTGATGCCGCTGGCGTAACAGTTCCTACTGGGAAAACCCTGAAGGATGTTGCTACAGTGTCTGGTCTGAACGGCGTTTGGGCCAAGGATGGTAATGCTTACTATCTGGTAATCCCGGTAGCTGATAAGGCTTTGGATGGTAAGGCTGACTTCACCGTTGGTTCTTTCACCATCAAAATGGATGCAACCAATTATGCCGAGTTTAGTGCCAAGGATGGCAAGGTTGTAATGACCAAGCTGGTCGTTGGCGGCCTGAACAAGGCTGTTGTAGCTGTTGGCGAAAAGAATGCCAAGGCTCTGGATGCCGCCTATGATGTAGGTTTCAAAGCCAGTGAGACTTTTGCTGGCGCTAATGGCTGGTATGTCACCAAGAATGGTGCAATCGACAAGTATCCGATCACTGGTCTCCTTACTCTGTCTGTTCCCGCCAAGACCTATTTCAAGTTCACTAAGAACGCTGACTCTGCTGCCCCCGTTCTCAAGACTACTGGCAACTATCAGGATTCCGCAACTATCATTGGTGCTACCGTTACTGCCGGTTCCTTGACTCTTACTGTTCCCGGCGATAAGGATACCATCATCTATGGTCTGGACAAGAATGGTAAACTGTATGCTAATCCCACCACTCTGGTTGTAACTGCTGACGCTAACGGCGTTGAGACTGGTGCCTGGACTGTTACCGGCACTTCCATCATGAATGTTGCAATCTTTGCAAAAGCTGAGACCATCGCCACTACTGGCACCACCCCCGGCACCACCACCAACCCCGGCACTGGCGCTAACGATGTTGTTGGCGTAGCCGCTGCCCTGGCTGTTGTTGCTCTGGTTTCCGGCGCTGCCATCTCCCTGAAGAAATAAGTTAAGCTACCGCTTGCTTGTATCTCACTGAGATAAAACCAAATTCACCCCCCGGTTTCTCCAGCCGGGGGGCTTTCTTTTGGCCGCACCAAATTCTCCCCATGGGCATAGGATGCACCGGGCAGGCGGTATAATTTGCCCGCAGGGCGCCAAAACTAAGGATGAAACCAAAGCCCGGGGGAGTGATAAATTTGACCATCAAGCGCGGCGATATCTACTACGCCGATCTGAGTCCGGTGGTGGGCAGCGAGCAGGGTGGGGTGCGTCCTGTACTCATTGTGCAAAATGATGTGGGCAATCGATACAGCCCCACCGTCATTGCGGCAGCCATCACCAGCCAGCACGATAAGGCCAACCTGCCCACACACATCCAGGTGCAGGGCAACGCCAGCGGCCTTACGCGGGATTCCATTGTTCTGCTGGAGCAGATCCGCACGATTGATAAAAAGCGGCTGAAGGAGCGCATGGGCCGGCTGGATGACACCAGCATGGCGGAGATCGACACGGCGCTGTCTATCAGCTTTGGCCTGGGGCGGGGCGGCACTACATAGTGCGCCCGCCTGCGGCAGAGAATACAGCAAAGCCCCCCGGCTGGAGAAACCGGGGGGTGATTGTTTATCTCGGTGAGATTTAAGTGAGCCTAAGGCTTAGCTTATTTCTTCAGGGAGATGGCAGCGCCGGAAACCAGGGCAACAACAGCCAGGGCAGCAGCTACGCCAACTACATCGTTAGCGCCGGTGCCGGGGTTGGTGGTGGTAGTGGTGCCGGTGGTAACATTGGTGGCAGTCATAGCCTTGTCGGCAACAATAACAGCACCAGTGATCTTAGCGGTAGCGGTCAGAACACCATTCTCATCGAACTTGGCGCCCAGGTTGGTCAGAGTGCCATCAGCATTGACCATGTAGAGGGCAGCGCCTTCCTTCTGCTTGTCAACAGTGATCTTAACAGCCTTGTTGGGAACTACAGCACCGCCGAGAATGCCGGTAACGGTAACATCGTTGGTGATGATTTCGCTCTGCAGAGCCTTGGTCAACTTGGTCAGGTCATAGGTCGGAACTGCGCTGAAAATTACCTTCTCGCCAGCCTTCAGACTATAAGCGATCTTACCGCCTTCAGTAGTGGTAGCTACATCCATAGTGGCATCGTCGCCAACGCTCTGCTTCTTAACGGTGTAAAGAGTATCGCTTGCAGCAGGAATAGAGGAAGTAGTATACAGGGTATCGGTGGGACGGCCATAGTTGAATACCAGATAGAACTTGCCCCAGCCTTCAAAATCGTGGTTGATGGTGGTAAAGTCACAAACACTCTCGGTAGGAGTGGCAATATTCTTTACGAGGTCACCAAGATGGTCAGCCTGCGCAAAAGCATATACCATAGTGCCATCGGCAGTCTTCTTAGCAAACTTGTATACCTTAGAACCATCAATAGCGTACTTGGTAACAGTTACTTTGGAGATGATGATATCAGCAGTATCATCCAGGACAGCGGTCTCGCTGGCTTTAGTGGTGATAACATACTTATAAGTGGTGGTACCATTTTCAATAACCTTAGCCCAGCCTTTGGAAGCAACAAGATCAGCGCCCTTTTCGAACTCTACCTCAACCTTGTTCTTCTCGGGAGCAAAGGTGTTGTCCTTATTCAGAACAGCTTTGTTACCATCAAGGTCCAGATCCTCAAGAGAGAAGATGATGGACTGACCAGGGGTGATGAAACGATAATTGGCATTAACAGTGGCATCGCCAGCAGTAGCAAGCTCAGTGCCGCCAACCTGAACAGCCATAGCCATGGTGCAAACCATGATGACAGCCAGTACCAGTGCGAGTACTTTTTTCATTGTGATTTCCTCCTATAATCAAACGAAAGGCCGTAACCCCGCTTAATCAGTGGCTTTTCGGCCACCTTTCCTACACCACCCACCCCTAAATTTGTGTGTAAAAAGTGGTGTAAGTGGGGTATTCTTTTGGCTTGTGGTAAGGCACTCTCAGCATCTGTGCAAACCACAAATCACAATGTTTTTGCTCCGCTTTTCACCCAATATGGCCCAGATTAATCCACATAATATGCAAAATAGAAAATTATACCGTTACCGAATTGTAATATTTACACTTAATTACAAAAATGACTCTCTGTGTTTGCCTTTGGAGTGGTGTAGGCCTGCTGATGCCCAAAAAGTACTTACACCACTTGATGGTGTGCTGTTTTTGCACAAAACTGGAAAGATTACAAATTGGTAACGACAGTATTATCCATTTTGTATATTAACTGGGCGAATGAGGATATTATTGGGCGTAAAATTAGATAAAAACATTGTGATTTGTCATTCGCATGGATGCAATTACTGGCCCAATTCATCCACCAACTTCACCCCATTTACACCACTTTCCACACACAAATTTGGAGGGTGATGGTGTAAGTGAAATGGCTGAAAAGCTCTTGACTAAGCGGGGTTGCGGTCTTTCGTTTGATTATAGGAGGAAATCACAATGAAAAAAGTACTCGCACTGGTACTGGCTGTCATCATGGTTTGCACCATGGCGTTTGCAGCTAATGTCGTAAATGCTGGGACTATCGTTATTGGCGGCGGCAATGCTTCCACCACTCCTGGCGAAACCTATAATCAGTTGGTCCCCGGTTCTACCCTGACTGTTAAGTTTAATGACGGCACTAAGTTCTATACCGAGGGCACTGGCGCTAATGAAAAGCTGGTTCCTGCAAAGAACACTGTTACTGTAACCTTCTCTAAAGGTGCTGAGTGGGTTGCTTCTCAGGGTTGGGTTCAGGTTAAAAATGTTAACACCAATGGTAGCACCGTTAGTGTTGGCTCTGGCGAAAATGTAAAATACTATGAGTATCAGATTACTCTGAAGCAGGACTATACCAAGGCTTATGATGAGAAGGTCTGCGACCTTTCTATCTCCAAGATTACCCTGCGTGCTGATGGTTATGCTGAGAATACTCAGTTTGCGGAAACCAACACCAGCAAAATTGTATTTGGTGTAGGCTATAAGACCGCTGATATTGCTGTTGCCTTTGATGCCAACGGCGTTCTCACCGCTCCCACTGCCGGCAACCTTGAGAATGGTACAATCTACACTGTTAAATCTATTACTGTTGGTAATAAGGCTACCAGTACTGCAACTGCCAGCAAGTCTTATCCTGCTGTCGGTGGCACTGGTATGACTGCTGACATCGCCTTGGCTGTTGGTCAGAAGATGCTGTATGTCGCTTCTGCAAATGGTGTAAGCTTTGTCGAGGGTGTTGACAAGGGTTACAAGGAGGCTGAACTCGTTGCGTCTACTACTAAGGGCTTCAACGAATTCAATACTACTGCTAAGGTAGTATTCAATCAGGGTGCTGCAAATGCAGACAAGGTTTACAATGTCTATGCCAAGGATCTGTCTGGCAAGGTCACCAAGCTGGCTGCTACTCTGGACCGTGGTGTTCTGACCTTTAATGTTCCTGCGCTTTCTGCTTTCATCATCACCACTGGTAGCGTAACTGCCACTGCTGTTGAACCCGCTACCCCCGGCACCACCACCAACCCCGGCACCGGCGCTAACGATGTTGTTGGCGTAGCTGCTGCCCTGGCTGTTGTTGCCCTGGTTTCCGGCGCTGCCATCTCCCTGAAGAAATAAGTTAAGCTACCGCTTGCTTGTATCTCCTAAGAGATAAACAATCACCCCCCGGTTTCTCCAGCCGGGGGGCTTTCTTTATGCTTGGTTATTCGGTTATCACGCGCGGCACGCGCTTGGAGATGCCGCAGATGATCTCGTAATTGACAGTGCCTGCCCAGCGTGCCATATCGTCAAAGGTGACGCTCTCATCGCCCTCGCTGCCGGCTACCACCGCGATATCCCCCATGCAGGCCTCCGGGATGTCGGTGACATCCAGCATCAGCTGGTCCATGCACACCCGGCCAATGACCGGCGCGCGCTTGCCGTGCAGCAGCATCTCGGCGCGGTTGCTTAGGGAGCGGGGATAACCATCGGCGTAGCCAATGGCCACCGTGGCAATGCGGCGTGGGGTGGGCGCGGTGTACTGGCGGCCATAGCTCACCGTGGCCCCGGCGGGAATCTCCTTGACCATGGAAACCACTGTATACAGCGACATGGCCGGGCGGACATCCAGCAGGGCCTTCATGCAGGGATCGGGGTCCAGGCCGTACTGCGAGAGCCCCAGTCGGCACATATCCAGGTGATAGGCCGGGTGCAGCAATGTGCCGGCGGAATTGCAGCAATGGCGCAGCCCCACATTTACTCCATCGGCCTGCAGGCGGTTGCACACCTCCATAAAGAGGGTGAACTGCCGCTCGGTAAAGGCCATGCTCACTGCGGTGTCCTCATCCGCCACGGCAAAGTGGGTAAAGATGCCGGTGATGTGCAGGCTGCCGCTCTGCGCCAGCTTTTCCACCATTGGTACGGTATTCTCGTTTTCGGCGTCAAAGCCCAGACGGCTCATGCCGGTATCGATCTTCACATGGCAATCCACCACGCAGCCAGCTTTGGCGGCCTCCGCCGCTAATTGCAGCGCGTATTCCTCGCTGAACAGCGTTTGGGTGATGGTATTGCTGGCCAAAATAGGGGCCGCGGCGGGATCGGTATAGCCCAGCACCAGGATGGGCCGGTAGATGCCCTGGCGGCGCAGATCCAATGCCTCCTCCATCGTGGCCACACCGAACCAATCGGCGCCGTCTTTTTGCAGTTGGCCCGCCACCGTGGCCGCGCCATGGCCATAGCCATCGGCCTTTACAATGGCCAAATAGCGGCAGCCGGGGCTGAGAAACCGGCGGATGCAGTGATAATTGTGAGAAAGAGCGGCCAGATCAATAGCCGCCCAACAGCGTTTGTAATCCATAGTGATTCCTCCCCTGCGGGTTTATGGATATAGTATAGTCCTTTTGCGGGAAAATCGCAACCCGCGAAGGGTAAAAAACACTTACACCACTTGGTGGTATGCTGTTTTTGCACAAAACTGGAAAGGTTACAAATTGGTAACGACAGCATTATCCATTTATCCTATTAACTGGGCGAATGAGGATATTATTGGGTTTAAAATAGGCTAAAAACATTGTGATTTGTGTTTTGCACAGATGCTGAGAGTGCCTTACCACAAGCCAAAAGAACACCCCACTTACACCACTTTCCACACACAAATTTGGAGGGTGATGGTGTAAGTGAAATGGCTGAAAAGCTCTTGACTAAGCGGGGTTGCGGTCTTTCGTTTGATTATAGGAGGAAATCACAATGAAAAAAGTACTCGCACTGGTACTGGCTGTCATCATGGTTTGCACCATGGCTATGGCTGTTACTGTTGGTAAGCCCGGTGCTTATACCCCTGGCTCCGCTGCCGCCGTTACTCCCGCAGGCTTTCAGGTAATTACTCCTGGTGAGTCCATTGTCTTCACCGTTGAAGAGCTCTATACTGTTAGCGGTGCTGACAAAGCATACTATAATACTGATGGCAAGTTTGTTCCCACTAAGAACACTGTCACCGTAACATTCGCTTCCGGATCCAATCTTGTTGCTTCTCAGGGCTGGGTTGAAACCGAAAAGGATGTATACAAGTATGTTATCACTACCAAGGCCAACGATACCGCTGCTCTTGATAACAAGGCGGACATCGTTATCTCCAAGATTGTAGCTAAAGCTTGGGGTGTAAATGATCCCATCAACACCTATGAATTCGCTAAGAAAGATAAATATCTGGTTTGTGGTGTTGGCATGTCTGAGGCTGGTTTGAACAATGCATCCTATGTTGATGAGAACTATGTTAAGGAGATTACCGATACAGAGAACTTCATGTTCTATATGGCTTTCGATTATGGTCGTTTGGCAGACAATACCGCTATCGTTGCTGGTGCAAAGACTGCTACTATCGAGCCTGATGTTCTGTATACTGTTAAGGAAGGCGCTGCTGTTACCGATAAGGCCTATGCTTGGTCTGTAACTCAGGGTAACTGCACTCTTGCTCGCGACCTGAAGGTTGGAGAAACTCTCTATTTCAACACCATTGGTGCCTATGAGCCCACCACCGCTATCCAGAAGGATATTTGGGCTAAAGAAGCCTCCATCACTAAGATGATTGAGAGCACCATTGTTCCTAACGCTGTTGTTGATGTTGTTGTTAACAATGCCAAGGAAGGCTCTAAGCTGTATATGGTTACCTCTGCTGGTTTGGTTGATTTGGGTGCCAAGTTCGATGACAATGGCGTCCTGAAGGCCACCGTGAAGGTTACTGGCCCCATCATCATGTCTGATGTTGCCCTGACCTCTACTAACGCTTCCACTGGCACCGGCACCACCACCAACCCCGGCACCGGCGCTAACGATGTAGTTGG
>CALERQ010000182.1 GCA_937907305.1 uncultured Clostridia bacterium
GGGGGTCTCGGGGTCCTCCCCGAGTGACTTTTGGTTACTTTTCTTCACAGAAAAGTAACCCCACGCCGGGTAGGCGTACAAATGAATACCTTTTGTAAAACTACGCGACGCCGACAGGCGAGATAAAACTTTATACCGGCAATCCCTCCGTCACGGCTGCGCCGTGCCACCTCCCTTTACACAAGGGAGGCTTTGGGGTGGTGCAGCACCAACCCCTTACACAGGGGAGCCTTGGGGGCGGCGCCCACCCCTTGCACAAGGGAGACTTTTGGATTGTGCGGCACCACGCTGCCGCTAAATCCTGTAAAAAATAATGAACCTGCTGTAAAGATTTTGGCAGTTTGGTAGACAAGCGCGGCAAAACCCGCTATAATAGGGAGCGATATTACGCCGCCGAAAACGGACGGCCGCTAATTTGGAGGAAGCGAAATGAACAGATTTGTAAAAGTACTGGCCATGCTGATGGCGCTGATGCTGTGCGTGGGCCTGACCGCCTGCAGCAGCAAGCAGGGCAACGGCGACGCCGCCGTAAACTACAGCCTGGGGCTGACCACCGACGGCCGGTTTGAAGGCATTACCGCCAAGGACTATGTGACGCTGGGCCAGTATACCGGCATCCAGTATGACGAGAGCGCTGTGACCGTAAAGGAAGAGGACATCCAGAAGAAGATCGACTCCATTATGTCCAGCCACACCTATAAGGAAGAGATCACCGACCGCGAGGTAGCCGATGGCGATACCATCAACATCGACTATGTGGGCAAGGTGGACGGCGTGGAATTTGAGGGCGGCAGCACCAACGGCGCCGGCACTGAGGTGACCATCGGCGTGACCAGCTACATCGATAATTTCCTGGAGCAGCTCATCGGCCACAAGCCCGGCGAGACCTTCGATATCGAGGTGACCTTCCCCGACCCCTATGAGCGCAACACCGAGCTTTCCGGCAAGGATGCTGTCTTTACCGTGACCATCAATAAGATCATAGTGACCCACACCTATGAGCTGACCGATGACTTTGTGAAGGATAACCTGAAGGACGACTATGGCTATACCTCCGTGGAGAACATGCGGGAGACCATTGCCAAGGACCTGCGCGAGAGCCAGGTTTATGACGCCATGATGGAGACCGTGCTGAAGAACTGCCCCGTGAGCGAAGTGCCCCAGAAGCTGGTGGACAACGAGATCACCATTGTGATCAAGCAGCTGAAGTTCTCCGCTTTGCAGTACAGCATGGAGCTTTCCACCCTGCTGAACTACTACTACGGCGTGGAGAGCGAGGAGGCCTTCCGCACCAAGTATGAGGAGAATATCCGCGAGACCATCTCCCAGTACATGGTGATGATGGCCATTGCCGAGGACGCGGACCTCTTTGCCACTGAGGAGGATGTGAAGGAGTACTTTAAGGCCGAGATGGACACCGAGGATTACTCCGACTATGTGGCCCAGTATGGCTACGGCTACATTTACCGTGCCGTGACCTTCAACAAGGTGGGCCAGTACCTGCAGGAGCAGAACCCTGCCCCCGCTTACACCGAGATCAGCGAGATCATTGTGCCCGCCACGACCGATGATACCGCCGCAGAGGAGAACACTGAGACTCCCGCCGCGTAAGCAAGCCTATAACGAAAAGAAAGCCGCTGTGCCGAAAGGCATGGCGGTTTTTGCTTTTTCCATTTGTAATATAAAGATTTTTATTTGGGACAGGATTGCAGTCGCCTGGCGGCGGGACGGGGCCTTGTGCAAGGCCTGGTGAGCACCGCTGCCGCGGGGGCCGGGTTAGTAGTCGCCTTCGGCGTCGCGGAGTCACCGCAGGGTGACGGCCTGTACGCCTCGCCGGCGTGGCCCTACTTTTCTATGAAGAAAAGTAGGCAAAAGTCATTCAGGGCTCCGCCCTA
>CALERQ010000183.1 GCA_937907305.1 uncultured Clostridia bacterium
CGGGCGATAAAATCCTACACTGAGGTGACATCACCTAAGACCAGCGCGTCTGCCATTCCGCCACTCCCGCAGGGAACAACCCCTATCTTACCACGAAAGGGGCTTCTCTGTCAAATTCCCGGCGACGAAGGAGGTTGGGCGCTGGCTTTGCGGCGGTTCGACAGGCATCAGCCCGCCTGCGCTTCGCTCCAACGGGCAACAGCCTGCCTTCACCTGCCGCTTTGCCATCCTCCCAACCTCCCCCGCCGCCTTGAGGGATCATCCGGTAAAAACCGTCACTTCACTTATTTTTTGGAACCCCAGCCCGGCGTAGAAGCTCTCCCGGTGGGCCTCACAGGCCACCAGCGGGATGAGATTCTTCTCCCGCAGCCACCCGGCGCAGTGGTACACCACCGCCCGGCCATAGCCCTGCCCCTCGTATTCCGGCAGCGTCGCCACATAGCTGATCTGCCCGTACCGGGTGCCGCAGTCGGTCACCGCCGCCGCGGAAACAGTCTTCCCATCCAGCTCCAGCGTTACGGTGTGGCCCACCCGGCGGCGCTCCGCCAGATGCAGATTCACCACCGCCGCTTCATATTGGGCAGGGGAGACCTCCCCCACCGCCCGGTTGCAGTCGGCCACCGCGGTCGCCGTATGGGTGCGGTACTCCGCCTCCGGCAGAGAGAATCCCACCCCCTCCGGCAGCTCCATCACCGCCAGAGATAAGCCTGCCTCCCCGGTTTTCTCCCGCCACAGGGCGGCCAGGGTCGGGCATAGCATCACCCAGCCCTCCTGCCGCCATTGCAGAAAGTCCGCGATCTCCGCCGCCGCTTCGGGGCAAAAGGCGCTGGCCCACAGGGCGTGCCCCTTTTGCAGGATGACCCCCTTCGGGGTCCGGTCCCGCAGCCCCTCGTAAACGCCCCAGAACTCATAAATGAGTCCCATGCCGCAGCATCGCGCCGCCGATTCCACCATCGTGGCCAGCAGCGGCTCGCCGGGCAGGTCCCGCAGCCGCCGGTCGTCGTAGCTCAGGCCCCTTATCATCACAGCGCCAGCGCCTCCGGCAGCAGCCGCAGCAGCTCCAGCGTGTTTTCAATGTCCCGTTCATCGGCCACGCACGCCGGGGAATGCAGGTACCGGCTGGGAATGGAAATCGCCAGCACCTCGCTGCCGCCCGCGGCGGTCATCAGGCTGCGGCTCTCATTGCCGCCGCACACCGCTTCCTTGGTCTGGTTGGGGATGTTATGCGCGTCCGCCAGTGCCCGCACCTTTTTATACAGGTCGTAGGTGTATATGGTGCCCCGGTCCATAAAGGATACCACCGGCCCATTGCCCAGGCGGCACACCTTTTTCTCCTCCGGTACCCCGGCCAGGTCGCCCGCCGTGGTGGTCTCCACCGCTATCGCGATGTCGGGCCGCAGGGTGTAGGCAGCGGTCTTGCCGCCAAAGCAGCCCACCTCCTCCTGCACCGTAAAGGAGAAGCAGCAGTCGCAGGGCAGCTCCTCCCGGATCATCGCCAGCAGCATGGCGCAGCCGGCCCGGTCATCCAGCGCGCGGCCGGCCACCTTGCCCTCTCCGTAGTGCACCACCGGCCCGGTAAAGGTCACCATATCGCCCAGGGCCACCAGCTTTTCGGCGTCGGCCTTGTCCCTGGCGCCAATGTCGATCTTCATACCGCTGATCTTACCGGGGTCGCTGCTCTCCTTGCCCTCGCACAGGTGCACCGGCTTGCAGCCCACCATTCCGGGGATGGCGTCATCGCCCACCAGCACCATACGGCCGCCGGTCACTTCCGGCTGCACGCCGCCCACCGGCGCGAAGGAAAGGAAGCCCTTCTCATCAATGTTGGTGATAATAAATCCCACCTCATCCATATGGGCGGAAAGCTGCAATACCTTTCTGGCAGGGTTCTTGCCCTTTTTGTGCACCAGCAGGTTGCCCAGCGGGTCCACTTCATACTCCGCGTGGCCCTTTATCTGTTCAATAAGATACTCCCGGACAGCGGCTTCCCGACCGCTGGGGCCGCGCAGGGCGCACAGGGTCTCAATATCCTTCCACAGCTGTTCGTATTTCATGTTAAAAGCCCTCCTTTGCCGCCAGCGCCATCAGCCGGGCGGTGTTTGCCGCGTCCTCGGGGTCAATGGTCTCGGCTACGGTATGCATGCTTCGCAGCGGGATCGAAAGCAGCGCCATCTTAATGCCCCGTCCGGCAGTGGCCAGCTCGTCAGCGTCGGTGCCGGTGCGGCCACCCATCGGCTCGTGCTGCAGTGGAATGTTGTTTTCCTCGGCCAGCTTTTTCAGCTTCAGGGTAAAGTCCCGGTTCAGGGTGGGAGCGTAGCCCAGCATGGTGCCGCCGCCCAGGGGGCTGGTTTTCTCCGGCGCGCAGCCAAAGCCGTCGCCAAAGCTTACATCCACCGCGATGGCATAGTCCGGCTGGGTGGTAAAGCCGCCGGTCTCGGCGCCCTGGCCGCCCACTTCCTCCATGGAGGACAGCAGCACCGTTACCTTGCAGTCCGGCTTTTCGGCCGCTATTTCTTCGGCCGCCGCTATCACCGCCGCGCAGCCGATGCGGTCATCCAGAGCAGGTCCCGCCAGCCGCTTATTCAGCAGCTCCACCGGCTTCGCCGCAAAGGTCACTATATCGCCGGGCGCAAAAAGCTTTGCCGCCGTCTCGGCGGTAAACCCGGTATCGATCAGCAGGTTCTCTATCTTGATGGAATGGTCGCTGCCATCCCCCGCCAGGTGGGGCGGTACCGAGGTGATAATGCCGGGATAATTGCCCTCCGCCGCGTGAATGACCACCGGGGTGGCCGGCAGCCAGCGGGCGTCTATCCCGCCAATTTTGCTAAAGCGCAAAAAGCCTTCCTCCACCCGCGTCACAATAAACCCGATCTGGTCGAGATGGGCCTCCAGCAGCAGGTGGGGCGCGCCCTCTTTCCCCTCATTAATGCAGCACAGCAGGCTGCCCAGCGGGGTGCGCTTCACCTTTCCCATCGGGGAGAGCAGCTCCTTGGCGGCGGCATAGGCAGCGCACTCCCGGCCGCTGGGGCCGGGGGCTTCGCACAGCTTTCTCGCGGCTGCCGCTATTCTTTCGGTCGTGATATTCATGGTGTTCCTCCTTTTTTACGCCCCAATCATACCCTGTACGGGGTATGAGTAAAGCTCCTGCTTATTCATCTGCTAAAAATCCGGGTCCCTTTCTGGAACAAATCCAGCAAACCGCAAAAGCGGTAAACGGAATTTCCGCTTACCCATGCGTTAAGATCCGGGCCCTCTTCTGGGGCAGCTCCAACAGATCGCCAAAACGGCAAACCGAGTTTCGGTCTGCGCAAGCGCCCAAAATCTGCGTCCCGCCCCGGGATAGCCCCAGCTGACCCCGGGAAGCGTTTTTTCTGGCCCCTGCAAAATCCGGGCACCGGCCCGCCGGGCGCTCCGGCTGCGCCGGAGCCGACAGCGGCCCAGCCGCCGTCGAAACCGTCCTGCGGACGGTTTGCCCTGCGGGCCTTCCGGCGCCCTTCGCAAAATTCCCTTCCGCCTTTCGGCCTCACTTCAATTCATTCACCAGCGCCTTGTAGTGCCGTCCCCGCACCTCAAAGTTCGGGTAGCAGTCAAAGCTGGCGGAAGCCGGCGAAAGCGAAACGATATCTCCGGCCTTGGCAAGCTCATGGGCGATCGCCACCGCCTCCTCCAGTGTGGCCGCCCGCTGCAGCACCAGGCCGCTTTCGGCATAGCCGGGATGAGAGACCACGGCCTTTTCTATCTTATCCGCCGTCGCCCCGGTCAGGATCAGCGCCTTGACATGCTCCAGCACCGGCCCGGCCAGCGGGGTGTAGTCCAGGTGCTTATCATATCCCCCGGCTATGATGATGAGCTTCTGGTCAAAGCTTTCCAGCCCGGCAATGGTGCGGGTGGGGCTGGTGGCAATGGAATCGTTGTACCAGCGCACCCCGTCCAGCTCCCGCACAAACTCTATGCGGTGCTCCACCCCGGGGAAGGTGTTTGCCACCCGCCGAATGACCTCCGGGGGAACCAGCCCCCACACCGCCGCGATGGCCGTCAGCATATTTTCCACATTGTGCAGCCCCGGTATTTTTATTTCACTCATCGCAAAGAGAGGGATATCCCCCTTGCCGTCGGTGTAGTGCAGGGTGCCCGTTTCATCCAGCCACGCGCCCCGCTCCACCGGGTGCCGCCGGCTGAACCACCGGCAGTCGCCCCGCACCTCCGCCGCAAAGCCAGCGGTCGTGGGGCAGTCCGCGTTCAGCACCGTGGCGGTAAAGGCCCCCTGGTGCAGGAAAATGTTTTTCTTGGCGGCAATGTACTCCTCCATCGTCCCATGCACATCCAGATGATTTGGGGTCACATTGGTCACCACCGCTATTTCCGGGCTCTGCCGCATCGAAAGCAGCTGGAACGAGGAAAGCTCCACCACCGCCATATCGTCCGGCTTTACGCTTTCCAGCTCCGGGAACAGCGCCCGTCCGATGTTACCGCCTAAATGCACTGTTTTGCCGCTTTGCCGCAGCATCTCAGCGATCAGGCTGGTGGTCGTCGTTTTGCCGTCGCTGCCCGTCACCCCTATGATGAGACAGGGGCAGCACTGCATAAAGAGTTCCAGTTCGCTGGTGACAGCGCTGCCCGCTTTCATCAGCTCCTTCAGCCGCGGGTGGTTAAAATACATCCCCGGCGTGCGGAAGATCACATCGCCCCGCAGCTTTTCCAGGTAGTCCTCCCCGGTGATGAATTTTACCCCCATGGCGGCCAGCTCTTTTGCCGCTTCGCCCAGTTCCTCCGGGCTCTTCTTATCGTAGATGGTCACCTTCATGCCCTTTTGGGCCAGCAGCTTTGCCACCGGCCGGTGGCTCACCCCCAGCCCGATGAGCGCGATCTCTTTTCCCTGCAGCTCCGCGAATACGGTCGCCGCCGTCAGTTTCTGCATGGTTTTCCTCCTCGGCAGGTTTTCCCGGGACGCGGGCCTTCCGGCCGCCCGGCAAAGGCTTCGCCTTTTGCCGGCCCCCTGCGGGGGCCGGTTCGGCGGGCCTGCGGCCCGCCGGCCGGGCGGCCGGCACTCCCTGCGCCTTCACAAATTTCTGCCCCTATTATATCCCACATTTCCGGGTTCTGCAATCGGTTTTGGGCGGCAGCATCGCCCGGCTGGCCCCCAATTTTCCTCGGCAGGATCCCGGGGACCCGGACCGCACGGCCGGCCGCCCCTTGGCTCCCCTCGGGCCGACCCTCCGTTTTACTGCGGGCAGCCCTCGGCCGCCGCGGGGCGGCCGGCCTCCAGCACCGTCAGCACCTCCCGGATGCCCGCCATCGGCTCCTGCCCCTTCTGCAGCTTCACCGTCAGATAGGGCTTCGCCCCGGCGTTCATCAGCACCCGGCCCGGCAGGGCCTTTGTCAGCGCCAGCAGGCCGCCGCGGTCGATCCGGTCGCTGTAAAACAGCAGGCTTCCCACCCGCTGGTCTATCTCCCGGATGCCCAGTGCCGCTGCCCGGCTGCGGATCAGCGCCACATCCAAAAGCCCTACCACCGAGCGCGGCGGCTCGCCAAAGCGGTCGCACAGCTCGTCCATGGTGTCACTCCAGTCCTCCTCGGTGCGGATGGCCGCGATCTTCTTGTAAATATCAATACGCTGCGCCAGCGAGGGAATATACTTCTCCGGAATGTGCGCCTCGATCTGGATATCCACCAGGCACTCCAGGTTTTCCACCGGCTTTTCGCCCTTCTGCTCCCTTATGGCGTCCCCCAGGAGCCGCAGGTACAGGTCATAGCCCACCGCCTCCATCTGGCCGTGCTGGGCACTGCCCAGGATGTTCCCCGCGCCGCGGATCTCCAGATCCCGCATGGCAATGCGGAACCCGCTGCCGAAGCTCGTGAATTCCCGTATCGCCTCCAGCCGTTTTTCACTGATCTCGGAGAGCGCCTTGCCCCGCCGGAAGGTGAAGTAGGCATAGGCCCGGCGGCCGCTGCGCCCCACCCGGCCCCGCAGCTGGTACAGCTGAGAAAGCCCCATCCGGTCGGCGTCCTCGATGATAAGGGTGTTGCAGTTGGGCACATCCACCCCGGCCTCAATGATGGTGGTGCACACCAGAATATCAATTTCCCGCTCCAGCAGCCGCTGCCATATCTCGGAAAGCTCGTCCTCGCTCATTTTGCCATGGGCGGTCACTATGCGGGCCTCCGGCAGCTCCTCCCGCAGGTGGGCGGCCGTCAGTTCTATGTTGTCAATGCGGTTGTGCAGGTAGAATACCTGCCCGCCCCGCCGCAGCTCCTTTCGTATCGCCTCGGTGATGATATGGTCGTCATATTCCAGCACATAGGTCTGCACCGGGTGGCGGTCCTGCGGCGCCTCATTGATGACCGACATATCCCGGATGCCGCTCATCGCCATGTTCAGCGTCCGTGGGATGGGTGTGGCGGAAAGGGTCAGGATATCCACGCTGCCCTTCATCTGCTTAAATTTCTCCTTCTGCTTCACGCCAAAGCGCTGTTCCTCGTCGATGACGCAGAGGCCCAGGTCCCGAAAGCGCACATCCTCCTGCACCAGGCGGTGGGTGCCCACCACCACATCGATCTTGCCGTCTGCCAGCTTTTGCAGAATTTCCTTCTGCTGCTTCGGCGTGCGGAAGCGGGAAAGCAGCTCCACCGTGATGGGATAGCCCTCCAGCCGCCGCAAAAAGGTCTGGTAGTGCTGCCACGCCAGGATGGTGGTGGGCACCAGCACGGCGCACTGCTTGCCGTCCAGCACGCACTTAAAGACCGCCCGCAGCGCCACCTCCGTTTTACCGAAGCCCACATCGCCGCACAGCAGCCGGTCCATGGGGCTGGGCTGCTCCATATCGTGCTTGATCTCCTCGATGCAGCGCAGCTGGTCGTCGGTCTCCTCGTATTCAAAGCGCTGCTCAAACTCGGTCTGACAGTCGTTGTCCGGGCTAAAGGCAAAGCCCTTTACGGTGCTGCGCTTGGCATACAGCTGGATCAGCTCCGCCGCCATATCCTCCACCGATTTCTTCACCCGCTGCCGGGTGCGGCTCCACTCGTTGCCGCCCAGCCGGTTCAGCTTTACGGTCTGCTCATCCTTGCCGCCCACATAGCGGGTCACCAGGTCCAGCTGGGTCACGGGGACATACAGCATATCGGTGCCGGCGTACCGGATCTTGATGTAATCCTTGGTGACGCCGCCCACTTCCTGCTTGACGATCCCCTCAAAAATGCCGATGCCATGCGCCACATGGACTACCGCCATACCGGGGGTCAGGTCGGTCAGCTCCCGCAGCACCTCGCCCTGCTGGCGGCGGGCCTTGCGGCGGCTTTTAGCGGCGGCGGTACTGCCGCCCTTGGCCGTGGTAATGACAGCCCAGCGCAGCTCAGGGTATTCAAAGCCGGAGGAAAGTCCGCCCGGCAGCACAAATATTTTACCAGTTGTAATATTTTCTGGAGATTTTACAAATCTCGCCGCGAATCCCCGGCGGGTCAGGTCCTCGGTCAGTGCCAGGGCGCCGCGTTCGGTACCGGCCAGCAGCCAGATGGTCCAGTCCCGCTGCCGGTAGCTTTCCAGGTCCTCGCACAGGGGGTCCAGCGCCCCGCCCCATACCGAAAGCGCATTGGCCGAAACATGGTACAGCCCCGCCAGCGGCAGGCCGGGGTAGCTCCGGGGAAAGCTATCCAGAATGACGGTGGGGAGGGCGGGCAGTTCCTCCGCCAGCACCCCCGCCTCCGGGAACAGAAAAGCGCAGCCCGGGGCCAGAGTCCCCTCCTCCAGCAGGGCGGTCACATCCTGCTTTTGCTGCCAGCAGGTGTGGGCCAGGCTCTCCTTCAGGTTCACCCCTTCGGAAAGCAGCAGCAGCCGCTCCCCCCGGTAGGAGAGCAGATTGCTGCCCGCCGGGCACAGCAGCCCGGCATAGCGGTCGGCGGCCGGCAGGGCCACACCGCCCTCCAGCAGTTCGATATCCTGCCGCAGGGTCTCCTCACACAGGGCTTTCTGCTTTGCGCTCAGCCGGGAGAGCCGCTCTTTCAGCTGCGCGGCCAGCTCGGCAGGGTGGTACAGCAGCTCCCGCACCGGAGTGATCTCCACCAGCTTCATGCTGTCCTCCCGGCGCTGGCTTTCCAGCGAAAAGGCCGCGATGGAATCCACCTCGTCCCCCCAGTATTCCAGCCGGATGGGCCAGCTGTACTGCGGCGGGTAAAAATCCACGATGCCGCCCCGTGCCGCGAATTGCCCGATGCCCTCCACCTGCTCGGCCCGCTGGTAACCCGCCTGCACCAAAAATTCCAGCAGTTTTTGGGGAGGATATTCTTCCCCTACCCGCAGGCTCAGCGTGGCGGCCGAAAGCTGCTCCGGCAGCAGGGTGGGCTGCAGGGCGGCGGTCACTGTCCCCACCACGATGAGGGAAGGGTCCCTTTGCAGCCGCCGCAGAACGCCCAGCCGCAGCTGCTCATATTCCCGGCTTACACTTTCCACGCTGTGGTAGGTGAACTCCCGCTCGGGGTACAGCAGCGCCCGCTCCTCCCCGTAGAAGCGGTTGATATCCTCCATCAGGCGGGTGGCGGCAGCCTCCTCATCGGTGAGGATGACGGCGCCCCGGCCCAGCTCCCGGCACAGGGCGGCGGCGAAGTGGGCCTTATGGACGGCAGCAAGGCCATCCAGCAGCAGGGGGCTTTTGCCTGCGCGCAGCGCCTGGCAGGCGGAAGAGAAAGCGGGTAGATTTTGGAGTTTTTGAAGCATAGGGTACCTCCTGCGGAAACTTTTACTTTATGTCAAATCATTTTAATGTCAAATTTGCAGTCGCCTTCGGCGTCGCGGAGTCACCGGAGGGTGACGGCTGGTACGGCTCGCCGCCGTGGCGTTCCTTTTGTGCGTACAAAAGGAACCAAAATACGGTCAAGGGGGACAGATTCCCCCTTGACGAACCCCTTTCAGTCGCTTGCAGTGCTGGATACGAACGATGCTGAAGCATCGTCCGTACTGCGCACAGATACGCTCCAAAGGTAGCCGCGGGCGCATCTGCCCCCACCCCGTATCCCTCCCCCGTAGCGGGGGAGGGGCCGTCTGGGCACACATCTGCTTGTTCAAACTTTAGGCTCGGCAGCGTGACTCTCTGCGCCACATTCCTCGGCCAATCGGCGGCCCGCACCCCAACCACCGCGACCCCCTCTCCCGCCAAATTCGCACAATAAATCCCAGTCGCAATTCCCCAGCAAAATCCACTATTTATGCAAACCTCACCCAGCATTTTCATATGTTGTAAATCTTCCGTAAATAAAAGTGAAATATTAACCTTTGGGCTGCAAAAAAGGGTCGATTTTGCCGTATTAGTGAAAGGACTTTTCTCACCGGCAAAAA
>CALERQ010000184.1 GCA_937907305.1 uncultured Clostridia bacterium
GACGCCATGGATAATTATGCCTATTCCGATAGCGTATTCTTCCTGTGCGAGGGCGGAGAGATCTCCACCCTGATTTACGAATGACCCATTATCCTGTTATAGACCGCACTCCGCGGTTTATATAAAAAAGAAAAAGTATTTGGAGGAACGAATTATGAACACCAAGAAACTGCTTGCTATCCTGCTGGCTGCCATCATGATGCTGGCCCTGGCCGCCTGCGGCGACGACCCCGCACCCACCCCTACCCCCGATCCCGACCCCGTAGATACCCCCAATGAGGGCGGCGAGGATGCCCAGAGCGTCCTGACCATGTATACCTTTACGGACGCTCCTGACCTGGTTGGCACTGCCTGGAACTTTGTCGGCGGCTGTGTCAATGGCGTTGTGATGACCGAAGATCAGGTCAATGAAGTTCTGAGCCAGATGGATGACTACTATCAGTTCTATTTCAATGATGAGACCACCGTTACACTGTATCAGGGCAATGACACCGCACCCGAAGGCACCTACTCTGCTGTAAATGATGCCACTGTAAAGATCGAGGTAGAGGGCGTGACCTATGCCGCTGTCTTTGCTGAGGGCGAATATGGTCCCCTTCTGGTTGCCATGCTGGATTCCACCGGCACCAACGCCCTGGTGTTCGAGATGATTGCTGAGGGCTGATCCAAGCCATTAGGAACTGCGCTGTAAGTTAGAACTGCGGGCGGGCATATGGGTACGATCCCATGCCCGCCCCTTTCCTTTGCCTGCCCCGATCGCGAAAAACTTCTGCATTTTGCAAAAAAGACGCCCTTTGGGCGTCTTTTTTGCGGGCAAGGGGAGCTGCGACCATCCGTGTATGACCCGTTCCCTGCCCTAATATAACGCGAAAGGACACCCTGATGGTTTCCTTTCACACTTTCTTTCCTTCCGGCCGCCCCGGTTCCACTGTTCTGTTTCCATTTGCGAATAATCCCAGTGTTATGAGACGTCTTTTTTGCGGACCTTATTTCCTTTTCTGGCTTTGCATCAGCGACCCTCCCGCTCGGCCTGCCGGCGGGAAAACTCGCACCCACAGTAGGGCTGACGGTACAGACCATATTCACGCGAAAGCGCGATGGACCGCTGATAGCCGCCCTTTTTCTTAAAATCGGAGGGCAGGTATTCCACCCCGTAGCGCTCCCCCATCTCCTGCCCGATGGCATTGAGCAGCGAGGCATTTTTGTGGGGACTTACCGTAAGCGTGGTGGCAAAAAGGGGAAAGCCTTTCTCTTTGGCATAGACCGCCGCGCGCTCCAGCCGCAGCCGGAAGCACCGTTCACACCGACTGCCGCCCTCGGGGGCGTCCTCCAGCCCGGCCGCAGCCCGCAAAAAGGCCTCGGAAGAGATGGGATCCTCCACCACCGTCACATCCCGGCAAAAGGGCGCCTCGGCGCAGAATCGCCGCAGCTCCGCCAGCCGCTTTTGGTATTCCGCCGGGTCGGTAATATTGGGATTGCAGAAAAACAGCGTGATGGTGAAATATTGGGTCAGGTACTCCAGCACATAGGAGGAACAGGGCGCACAGCAGGCATGCAGCAGCAGCGTTGGACGGGTCTCTCCGCACAGCCGCTCTATCGCCTTTTCTGTCTCCCTTTGGAAGTTCGGTTTTTCCATTCTGCCGCCTCTTTTCCGCTTTACTATCCCTATTATGCCACACCCGGCCCCAAAAGAAAAGCCCCTGCTAAAGGCAGGGACTTTTGCTCAGCTGCCGTGCGTACGCACCAGCAGCCGATCCAGGTTATTGTGTTTCCGATAGGCTTCGCAGTACAGGCGGGTGCACTTCTGGTACAGCGCAAACTTTTTGCGGGCGGATTCCTCATCACCGTATACCTTCCAGGTACCCACGCACTTGGCGCAGCGGGCGCCATGCCGGATAAATCCGCTGACATCCTCCGCCGGGTAGCCCAGGAACAATCCGATCTCATGCGGGAAGTCCTTTCCCCGGTTCAGGCGGCGCACCAGCTCCACCACACAGCGCTCGGAGTCTTCGGCAGGGTAGCGCTTTTCCCGCAGGATGGCCCTGGCCCCCTGCTCCCGCAGGTCCCGCCGCAGCTTTTCCGGGCGGTACATGTAGATGAGCTCCCGATCCCCCAGGCTTTTTACCGGCAACAGCCGGATACCGCAGGGTACCAGCCGTTGGTTCAGCCGGCGGATGCTCTGCCGCAGCGTGTGGGTATCCTCCGCCGGGCAGCTGAACAGGTTGCCTGTTTTCAGTCCCGCCATGGTGGGGCTGCACTGCTCCACCACCAATTCTTCCGACATTCCGGCGCCCCCTTTCCGCTTGTGCTGTTAGTATATCATTTTAATTCCGCTTTATTTACGGCGGAACAACCCACCCAAGCCATGCTTTTCCTCGCAGGGCGCGGTAGTCACGCCTTTCAGCTCATAGCCAGTCTCGGCAATCACCGCCCGCAGGCGTTCCTCCTCCAGCGGTTCCTCGCACTGGATGACCGTTTCGCCCTTGGTGTGGCTGGAGCTCACCTTTTTTACCGCAAAGTGGCTGCGGATGGCATCATTGATATGTGCCTCACACATGCCGCAGGCCATACCATCCACTTTCAGCGTCATTTGTACCATCTCACTCATCCTTTCTTTTCCGCCGCGTTTTTCAGCAGTGTTTTTATTTTGTATTTGATGTAACTGAGCCCCACAGCCACCGCCAGCAGCAGCGCCGCGGCCCAGCACAGTTCCTGTATGTTCATGGGGTCCTCCTTAGGAGGCTGCCTCTTCTACCGTCTGGCGGTCACACAGCCCCGCCAGGCTTTCTTCCGGCACCTGTGCCAGCAGCTGACAAATCGTCGTCTGCGGCTCCGGCAGCTCCGGGAAGCCCTGCCGCAGCAGCGCCGCCGCACTGTTGTAGTACCGCTGGTACCGTTCGGCCGTTCTGCTGCCGTATTCGGTCAGCGAAACCGCCCCGCGGGTACCTTTCTGCACCAGTCCCAGCGTCGTCATGGTATCCACCATATTATGGACACTGGGAGGAGAAAGCTCCAGTGCCGCCGCCAGATCGACGCAGCGGGTGCGGCCGCTTGCGGCAGTCAGCCGCCGCAGCACCAGCAGGTAGCGGATATGGGCAGCCGTCAATGTGTTTTGGTTAGCCATTGCTTACCTCCTGTTAAGGCAACGGGGAAACGCAGATGCTTCCATCCGCGTCTCCCCGCCTGTTGCTTTGTTACTTCTGGTGGCAGGAGCCCGACATGGCGCAGTGGGCACAGTTGCAGCCACAGCTGGATTTTCCTTTTTTCTTGTCCCTTACCAGCTTCCGGATGATGAGTACAACAACGAGAAGCAATACGGCCGAGATCAGGATCGTGCCGATATTTTCCGTGATCCATGCTAACATAAGTCAAGCTCCTTTCTTGTCTTTAGTAAAGTATCTTCTCTTATTTTACCTTTACATCCCCGGTCAACTTGGTAGCCTCCTTGTAGGGGCGTACCAGCATGTAGATGATAGCGGCAAGTACGATGACTGCGGCGATCACACCAATGATATTGGCATTGCCGGTGAACAGACCGCCGAACTGATTGATCATCAGGGCTACCGCATAGGCAAAGCCGCACTGATAACCGATAGCGAACCAGGTCCACTTGGGGCTGTTCATCTCACGCTTGATAGCACCGATGGCCGCGAAGCAGGGAGCGCACAGCAGATTGAATACCAGGAAGCTGTAACCGGTAATGCCGGTGAAGGCCGCCGCGATAGCATCATATACAGTACCGGCACCGCCGCTGTAAAGAGTACCCAGGGTAGCCACAATGTTCTCCTTGGCGACCAGACCGGTGATGGAAGCAACAGCAGCCTGCCAGTTGCCCCAGCCCAAAGGAGCGAAGATCCAAGCGATGGCATTGCCGATCTTGGCCAAGATGGAAGCGCTGATCTGTTCCTCTTCCAGCATGCAGAACTGACCATCCAGCCAGCCGAAGCGGGAAGTGAACCATACAAAGATGGTAGAAAGCAGGATGATGGTACCGGCCTTCTTAATGAAGGACCAGCCGCGCTCCCACATGGAGCGGAGGACATTGCCGACGGTCGGCC
>CALERQ010000185.1 GCA_937907305.1 uncultured Clostridia bacterium
CCCTGGGAAATTTGGTAAGGCAATGATCCTGCAGGTATTACCCGGTACACAGGGTCTGTACGGCACGGTCGTATGGTTCTTCTCCATTTATGCCATTGGCCTTTTGAATGGCAACACTGACCTTAGCGTGATGGAAGGCCTGCGCTGCTTTGCGGCCTGCCTGCCTATGGCACTGGGCGGCCTGCTCTCCGCTATCGCGCAGGGGCGTGTAGCGGCTTCCTCCATCAATATTCTGGCCAAGAAGCCCTCTGACTGGTCCAAGGGTCTGGTACTGTGCGGCATTGTGGAGTTCTATGCCATTCTTTCGCTGTTGGCTTCGATGCTGATGCTGTACTTCCTGTTCCTGGCATAAGAAAAACAGGAGAAAGGAGCCCTTATGGAAGGAATCAAAAAGATCACCGCGCGCATCATTGAGGATGCCGAGCGGGAGATTGCCCAAATGCAGTGGGAAAATGAAGAAAAGATCAATGCCTTGACGGCGGAGGCCCAATCGGCGGCGGAACAGGAAAGCCTGGAGCTCTTGACCCGCGGGCGCCGCGCGGCGGAGGAACGACGGGAGCGCCTGTCCTCTTCGGCGGCAGTGGAGTGCCGCAAGATGGAATTGGCAGCTAAGCAGGAATTATTGAATGAAGCTTTCGCGGCGGCGGTGGAGGAGTTATGCCACTTGCCCCGAGAAAAATATCTTGCGCTGATCGCCTCACTGGCTGCGGAAGCGGCTGAAGGAGGGGAGGAGATGATCCTTTCCCCACAAGATTCCGGTGAAATCGGCCCGGAGGCTGTGCTGCTGGCGAATACCGCCCTGCGCGAAGCAGGCAAGCCGGGAAAGCTGACCCTCAGTGCTGAGACCCGTCCCATTCCGGGCGGATTTATCCTCAGCCACGGTGATGTGGAGCTGAACTGTGCCTTCGATACCCTGGTGCGGCTGCAGCGGGAAAAGCTGGAGAAAGAGGTCGCTGCGATCCTCTTTCCCGTACAGTAAGGAGGGGCTGCGATGACCCCCATCAAGGATACTGACTATTTGGCGGTCTCTGCCCGGCTGCATGCCATGGAGACCCGCCTGCTGACCTCGGAAAGGGCAGAGCGTTTATTGGAAGCAGCCAGTGATGAGGAAGCAAGAAAACTGCTGGCAGAATGCGGTTATGCTGATGCTCTCCCATTGGAGGAAGCGCTGCGGGAGCGTCGGGAAACGCTTTACAAGGAGCTGACGACCGCTGTACCGGAGCCAAGACTCATTGAGCTATTCCAGCTTAAATACGATTACCACAATATCAAGGCGATCCTTAAGGCAGAACGCCGGGGAATTTCGCCGGAAAAGCTTCTGCTGCCAGGCGGCCGGTATGATGCCGCCCAACTGCAAAGTGAATGGCAGCAGGAGCATACACTCCAGGTAAGTGATATAGCCCGCCGTGCGGCGCAGGAAGCAGCAGCTCTTCTGCGGGAAAATGATCCACAAGGCGCCGATTTGCGGCTGGATGCTGCTTGTTACAGTGAAATGCGCACTTTAGCCGAAGAAATGAAAAGCAACTTTTTGCAGGGGTGTGTGGCAACTGATAGATGCCGCAAACCTGCGTACTGCGGTGCGGGCCGCCCGCAGCGGCAGTAGCGAGGTCTTGTCTCGGGCCCTTTTGGAGGGCGGTAGTGTTTCTCCTCACGCCATAATGGTGACGGAGCCAGCCAAGCTGGGTGAGCTGTTCAGTGCCGGGGCGCTTAGCAAAGCGGCGGCACTGGGAGCGGCCGCAACCAGCGGCGGACCGCTGACGGCATTTGAAAAGGCCTGCGATGAAGCGACTGAAGCCTATCTTTCGGCAGCCCGCCGTACCCCTTTTGGGGAGGAAACGGTGCTGTGCTACCTGGCTGCTGTGGAAAATGAAATCACCGCGATTCGCATTATTATGATGGGTCGGCAGGCGGGGCTTTCATCGGAAATGATCCGCAGTCGTCTGCGTCAGGCAGAATAAGGAGGTGCCGAATGTATCAAATAGCTGTACTGGGCGATGCCCAAAGCGTCCAGGGTTTTGCGGCACTGGGTCTGCAGGTATGCCCGGCGGAAAGTGCGGAGGAGGCTCGACCGATCCTGCACCGCCTGGCCAAGGAGAATACCGCCATTATCTATATCACCGAACAGCTAGCGGTTGGCCTTACAGCGGAATTGGACCGTTACCGTAAGTCGGCTGCCCCGGCCATCATCCTCATCCCCGGTAAAGAGGGCAGCCTCGGCCTGGGAATGCAGCAGATAAAAACCACAGTGGAGCGCGCTGTCGGCGCCGATATCATCTGAGTAAAGGAAGGAAAGCCCCATGGGAAAAATCGTTAAAGTTTCCGGGCCGCTGGTGGTTGCCACCGGGCTGGAGGAAGCCAATATGGCGGATGTGGTTCGGGTAGGGGAGCAGCGCCTTATCGGCGAGATCCTGACCATGAACAGCGGCTCCGCCACTATCCAGGTCTACGAGGAGACCTCGGGCCTTGGGCCCGGCGCAGAGGTAGTTACCACTGGTTCGCCCCTTTCGGTAGAGCTGGGCCCCGGCCTGGTGGAAAATATTTATGATGGAATTCAGCGTCCGCTGGATGCCATCATGAAAAAAGTGGGCGGCAATAACCTGCCCCGCGGTGTGGAAGTGCCGGCCCTGGATCGTGAGAAAAAGTGGGAGTTTACCGCTACTGCCCATCTGGGTGATGAAGTCATCGGCGGTGATATTATTGGTACGGTGCAGGAGACCCCCTCCATTTTGCATAAAATTATGATCCCGCCCAAGTTGAAAGGCAAGCTTATTTCAATAAAATCCGGCAGCTACACCGTGACCGAAACGGTTGCCGTGCTGGAGCAGCCGGACGGTACCCGCGTGGAATTGCCGATGATGCAGAAGTGGCCGGTGCGTGTGGGGCGTCCTTATCGGCGCAAATTCCCGCCCAGTGTGCCGCTGCAGTCCGGCCAGCGCATTGTAGATACCTTTTTCCCAGTGGCAAAGGGGGGCACTGCCGCCATTCCGGGCCCTTTCGGCTCAGGCAAGACGGTAATGCAGCATGCCTTGGCCAAGTGGTCTGATGTGGATCTGGTGGTTTACATCGGCTGCGGAGAGCGCGGGAATGAAATGACCGATGTTCTGCGGGAATTTCCGGAGCTGATTGACCCCCGTACCGGCGAATCGCTGATGAAGCGCACCGTTCTCATTGCCAATACCTCCGATATGCCAGTAGCGGCCCGTGAGGCCTCCATCTATACTGGCATCACCATTGCGGAGTACTACCGTGACATGGGCTATGCCGTTGCTGTTATTGCTGATTCCACCTCCCGCTGGGCAGAGGCCCTGCGTGAGATGAGTGGTCGCCTGGAGGAAATGCCTGGTGAAGAGGGCTACCCTGCTTACCTTTCCTCCCGTTTGGCGCAGTTCTACGAGCGTGCCGGTTCCGTTGCCTGTATCGGCAGCGATGAAGAACGCCGCGGCTCCCTGACAGCCGTAGGTGCGGTATCGCCCCCTGGCGGTGACCTTTCCGAGCCAGTTTCGCAGGCGACTATGCGCATCGTCAAGGTGTTCTGGGCACTGGATGCGAGCCTGGCTTACCGCCGGCATTTCCCGGCTATCAACTGGCTTAATTCCTATTCACTGTATATCGATTCGCTGCGGCCGTGGTACGAACAGAACTTTGGCAAGGCCTTCCTGCAGAATCGAGAGTGGGCCATGTCTATCCTGCAAGAGGAGGCAAGCCTGAACGAAATTGTGCAGCTGGTGGGTAAGGACTCCCTTTCCGCCAAGGATCAAATTACCCTGGAAACAGCCCGCATGGTGCGGGAAGATTTCCTGCAGCAGAATTCCTTTGTGGATATTGATGCTTTCTCGGAGTACGACCGGCAGGCAAAGATGCTCTCCATGATCCGGCGATACGATGGTCTGTGCCGCAGTGCTGCAGAGCGAGGCTGCCATGTGGCGGATCTTTTTATGACGCCATCCCGCGAAAAACTGGGCCGTGCCAAGAGTGTACCCGCCGATTGCTATACCGAGGAATACGATAAGCTGCTGACTCAGATGGAAGAGGAACTGGAAACCCTGGCGCAGAAAGGAGAGGAAACGCTGTGATCCGTGAATATAAAACGATCCGGGAGATCTCCGGTCCGCTGATGATAGTAGACCATGTGCAGGGTGTGACCTATGATGAGTTGGCGGAGATCGAATTGACAGACGGTACCACCCGCCGCTGTAAGGTACTGGAGGTCAATGGCGATACCGCTGTGGTACAGCTCTTTGAGGCTTCGGCAGGTATCAATCTGGCAGAATCCAAGATTCGATTTTTGGGGCATCCCCTGCAGCTTGCTGTTTCCGGTGATATGCTGGGACGGGTCTTTAACGGCATGGGACAGCCCATAGATGGCGGCCCTGCTATTTTGGCGGATGAGTATCGGGATATCAGTGGTCTGGCTATGAATCCCGCCGCCCGCAATTACCCCAATGAGTTTATCCAGACCGGCATCTCCACAATTGATGGTCTGAACACTCTGGTAAGAGGGCAGAAACTGCCCATCTTCTCCGGCTCCGGCCTGCCGCACGCCCAGCTGGCGGCGCAGATCGCCCGGCAGGCGCGGGTACTGGATGGCGAGAGTAACTTTGCCGTAGTCTTTGCCGCCATCGGCATCACTTTTGAGGAATCGGAGTTTTTTGTCAATGAATTCCGCCGTACCGGCGCTATCGACCGCACGGTGCTGTTTACCAACCTGGCCAATGATCCGGCGGTCGAGCGTATTGCCACCCCGCGTATGGCGCTTACCGCTGCTGAGTATCTCGCCTTTGACCTCGGTATGCATGTGCTGGTCATCCTCACTGATATCACCAACTACGCTGAAGCGCTGCGGGAAATTTCTGCCGCTAAAAAGGAAGTCCCCGGGCGCCGCGGCTACCCTGGCTACCTGTATACCGACCTGGCTACAATGTATGAGCGTGCTGGCCGACAGGTGGGGAAAGAGGGCTCTATCACCATGATTCCCATTCTTACCATGCCGGAGGATGACAAGACCCATCCCATCCCCGATTTGACTGGCTATATCACCGAGGGCCAGATTATACTTTCCCGTGAGCTGTTCCGCAGGGGCATTAATCCGCCGGTGGATGTGCTGCCCTCCCTTTCCCGTTTGAAAGATAAGGGCATCGGGGCAGGGAAGACCCGGGAGGATCATTCCGGTACCATGAACCAGCTCTTCGCCGCCTATGCCACAGGCAAGGAAAACAAGGAGCTGATGTCTATTTTGGGAGAGGCGGCTCTCTCCGAGGTGGATCTGCAGTATGCCCGCTTTGCCGATGAATTTGAGCGGCGGTATGTTTCGCAGGGCAGTGAGGAAAACCGATCCATTGAGGAAACGCTGGACCTGGGTTGGCAGCTGCTTAGTCTGCTGCCCAAGAGCGAGCTTAAGCGTATTAAGCCGGAGTATATCGAAAAATACCTGCCGCAGCAGAGCTAAGGAGGGAGCAACTTGTCGGGAACGATTATTAACCCTACCCGCATGGAGTTGACCCGCCTGAAACGCCAGCTGCGTACTGCTCAGCGTGGCTATAAACTGCTGCGGGATAAGCGCGATGAGCTGATGAAGCAATTTATGGAGACAGTGCGGGAAAACCGTGCTTTGCGCCAGCGCGTGGAGCAGGGCCTTTTCGAAGCACATGCTTCCTTTGCGGTGGCGGCGGCGTTGATGACGCCAGAGATGCTGCAGCAATCGCTGCTCATTCCCAGCCGCAGTGTGGAGTTAGATGTGAGCTTTGAGAATATCATGTCGGTGGAGGTGCCCCGCTACCATTTTACCGAAAAGCAGGGCGGCAGCGTCTACCCCTACGGCTTCGCGCAGACCAGCGGTGAGCTGGATGATGCGGTGACGGCACTTTCCGGGGTATTCCAGGATATGTTGCGTCTGGCGGAGATCGAAAAGACTACGCAGCTGTTGGCGGAGGAGATTGAAAAGACGCGCCGCCGGGTAAATGCGTTGGAGCATGTTAAGATCCCGCAGATGCAGGAGAATATCCGCTACATTACCATGAAGCTGGATGAAAACGAGCGAGCCAATACAATTCGCCTGATGAAGGTCAAGGATATGATCCTCAAGGAGGCCATTCTGGAGCAACGCGCCGCCGATGCTGAAGCCCTGCGGGAAAGTGGTTAGCCCATATAATGCGCAAAATACAAAAATCCCCCGGAGCAGTTTGCTTCGGGGGAGCTGTTATGATAAGAGATAATCAGGTGACGGATTTACTTCTTCCTTTGGCGGTAAAGTGCACAGAAAGCCCGATGATAAGCCCCAGTGCGGCGGGGCATACCCAACCCAGTCCCAGCCCGGAAAGCGGCAGGACGCCGCCCACAGCCTCAATGAGACCATCCAGGTGGCAGGCGGACCGCAGAGCGGCCGGCAGGGTGCGAAGCAAGTCATACAGGGCAGCAACCAGTGTTAGGCCAATGACCCAGTTATAAACTGCTCTATCATGGCCAAAGAATTTACCGAACAGTGCCAGCAGGATGAGAGTGATGGCCAGCGGGTATAGGAACATCAAAACAGGCACCGAGTAATCAATGATCGTGCTTAGACCAAAATTGGCGATGATAAGGGATACCAGGGTAAAGATGATTGCCCATACCCTGTAGCTGGGACCTTTGGGGAACAACCCATTGAAAGTTTCGGCACAGCTGGTGATAAGGCCAACAGCGGTCTTCAGACAGGCCAGTGTTACTGTAATGGCCAAAATCAGAAGGCCGATGCGACCCAAATAGGTTTGGGAGATCTGCGCCAGGGCAATGCCACCGTTTTCAGCAGCAGGCAGTACGCCGCGACTCTTGGCACCCATGGCCGTAACAGCTACATAAATGACACCCATGAGCAGACAGCTGAAAATTCCTGCCTTGGCGGTATTACTGGCGACAGCGCCCGGCTCTGTTACGCCCAGTTCCCGGATGACCTGCACTACGATGATGCCGAAGGCAAGGCTGGCCAGGGCATCCATGGTGTTGTAACCCTGCAGGAAGCCGGTGAAGAACGGCTGCGACACATAGCCGCCCAGTGGCTCTATGCTGGAAATTGGTGCGGCGGAGGGGGAGACCAGTGCCACTACAATGAGGATGCCGAGGAACAGCAGGAAGAAGGGATTGAGGATCTTGCCGACCCAAGTGAGAATCTTGCCGGGATAGAGAGAGAACAGCAATGCTGCAATAAAGAAGGCCACTGTAAACAGCAGCAGATAAAGCTGTAGATCTCCATTCTGTGGCAGGATTTGTTCCAAGCCGACAGTAAAGGAAACGGTGGCGCAGCGAGGGATGGCAAAGAATGGCCCAATAGTAAGATACAGCAAGCAGGTAAAGAAATAGGCATAGGGGCGGTTTACCTTGCTGCTCAGGGAGAACAGGCCATCGCTGCGGGAAAGCCCCAGTGCCGCTACACCAAGCAGCGGCAGGCCTACACCGGTAATGAGCAGGCCGATGATGGCAGTCCACATATGGCGGCCGGCCAGCTGCCCTACTGAAACAGGGAAGATGAGATTGCCGGCGCCAAAAAACAAGCCAAACAGCATGCTGGCAACATAGATGTACTCTTTTACAGTCAGTTTCTTTTTCATGGAGTCTCCTTTGACGGTTAGGGAAGAAGGAATAAAAACGGCCGGTTATACAAAAAATCCGCAGAAACTGTGTTCCTGCGGATCTCTGCTGGTGGAGACGAAGAGGATCGAACTCTCTACCTCTTGACTGCCAGTCAAGCGCTCTCCCAAGTGAGCTACGCCCCCATGTGTTTTTGGACTGCTTGACTATAATAGCATATCATAGGGAGTTTGTAAAGACTTTTTTTCAAAAAAATTCGGGTAAAGCAAAAACTTTACCCGAATCCTTTTGCCTTGGCGTTATTCCAGTTCAAAGGCGCCTGTATACAACTGATAGTATTTTCCTCTTTGGGCAATCAGCATATCATGTGTACCTCGCTCGATGATGCGTCCATGTTCCAACACCATGATGACATCGGCGTTTTGTACGGTGGAGAGACGATGCGCGATGACGAATACCGTCCGGCCGTGCATCAACCGGTCCATGCCGCGCTGTACGATGGCCTCGGTGCGAGTATCAATACTGGAGGTCGCTTCATCCAGAATCATCACGGGAGGATCGGCGACTGCCGCCCGCGCGATGGAAATAAGCTGACGCTGTCCCTGCGAAAGACTGCCGCCATCGCCGGAAAGTACAGTATTGTATCCGTCCGGCAGGTGAGAGATGAAGTAATGCGCATTGGCCAGTTTGGCTGCCGCGATACATTCCTCATCGGTAGCATCCAGCCGTCCGTAGCGGATGTTATCCATCACGCTGCCGGTAAAAAGGTTGACATCCTGCAATACCACACCCAGGCTGCGCCGCAAGTCGCTCTTTTTGATCTTGTTGATATTGATCCCATCGTAACGGATCTTGCCATCGGCGATATCATAGAAGCGGTTAATAAGGTTGGTAATGGTAGTCTTGCCTGCGCCGGTCGCACCCACAAAGGCGACCTTCTGTCCGGGCTCAGCATACAGGGTGATGTCATGCAGAACCGGCTTATCCTCCACATAAGCAAAGTCCACATCTTTCATGGTTACCAGGCCCTGCTGACGAATCAGCTCATAGCTGCCATCGGGCAGGGGCTTTTTCCAGGCCCATACGCCGGTACGGTGATCCGCTTCAGTCAGAATGCCATCCTTTTCTTCGGCATTTACCAGCGTAACTTCACCATGGTCCTCTTCGCTGGGTTCATCCATCAGTTCAAAGATACGCTCGGCACCAGCCAGCGCCATGACGACAGAGTTGATCTGCTGGGAAACCTGGCTGATGGGCATGGTAAAGCTGCGGCTGAGCTGCAGGAAAGAAGCAATGCTGCCCAGTGTCATCACGCCAATGCCGGTCAGAGTTAGATTGGGTACTGCGGCAATAGCCAAAAGGCCACCCACAATAGCGACCAGTACATACTGCAAATGCCCAAGGTTGCCCATAATGGGCATCATAATATTGGCATAGGTGTTTGCTTTTGTAGCGTTCTCACAGAACTCGTTATTGAGAACATCAAAGTCCTTCTGGTTTTGTTCCTCATGGCAGAAAACCTTGACAACCTTCTGTCCGCCGATCATTTCTTCAATAAAGCCGTTTACTTTGCCAAGAGATTGCTGCTGTTTTACAAAGTATTTGGCACTGCCTCCACCTACATTCTTTACGACGAACAGCATCAACCCCAAAAAGACAAACATGAGAAGAGTAAGCCATACGCTGGTACCCAGCATGGCAATAAATACTGCTGTGATGCTGATGACGGAACTGACCGCGTTGGGCAGGCTCTGGCTGATCATCTGCCGCAGGGTATCGGTATCATTGGTGTAGTAACTCATCACATTGCCATGGGTATGGGTATCAAAGTACTTGATGGGTAGGGTTTGCATATGGGCAAACATATCGTCCCTTATGGTTTTTAGGGTGCCCTGCGCCACGGGAATCATCAGCCGTGTTTGCAAGTAGGAAGCCAGCATACCGGCCAGGTAAATGCACGCCATCATGGTCAAAGCTTGGAGGAGCGGGGCGAAGCTTGGTGCCGACTGCCCAATAAGCGGAGCGATATAATCATCGATCAGAGATTTGAGAAAAAGAGAGGCGGAAACACTGGCTACTGTACTGATGATGAGTAAAATAAAAACACATACCAGCCGGGCTTTATTTCCTTTGGCGATGTAGCCTATAAGGCGCTTCAATGTTCCTTTGGCATCCTTGGCCCGCTTGCCGCCGGTAAAGCCTCTTCTAGGAGCAGCACTCATTCTTCCAGCCCTCCTTTCTGTTGAGATTCATAGACCTCACGGTAGATTTCATTATTGGCCAGCAACTCCTCATGGGTACCGCAGGCGTTTATTCTACCGTTATCCATAACGATAATCTGATCGGCATCCATCACCGAGCTAATGCGTTGGGCTATAATGATTTTTGTGGTATCGGGGATCTCATCACGGAAAGCCCGGCGGATCAGTGCATCGGTTTTGGTATCTACTGCACTGGTGCTGTCATCCAGAATGAGGATCTTTGGCTTGCGCAGAATGGCACGGGCAATGCACAGGCGCTGTTTCTGCCCGCCGGAAACATTGGCACCACCTTGTTCGATGTAGGTGTTATACCCGTCGGGGAAAGTGCGGATGAAGTCATCGGCCTGAGCCAGTTGGCAGGCGTGTACCAGCTCCTCATCCGTGGCATCGGGATTGCCCCAGCGCAGATTTTCCTTTATGGTGCCGCTAAAGAGGGTATTCTTCTGGAGCACCATAGCAACATTGTGCCGTAGTGTCTGCAGGTCATAGTTCCGGACATCTATACCGCCTACCATTACACAGCCGCCGGTCACATCGTACAGACGGGGGATGAGCTGCACAAGGCTGCTTTTGGAAGATCCGGTGCCGCCGATGATGCCGACTGTCTGTCCGGAGGGAATGACCAGGTCAATGTCATCCAGAACTGTTTTATCGGGACGCTTGGCATAGCTGAAGCACACATCGGTGAATTCCACACTGCCGTCTTTTACCTCATATACGGGGTTATCGCAGTTGGTGATATCACTTTTTTCATCCAGCACTTCCACAATACGCTCGGCAGAGGCACGGGACATGGTGATCATAACAAATACCATCGATAGCATCATCAAGCTGGAAAGTATCTGCATGATGTAAGTGAAGAAGCTCATCAGGTTACCGGTGGACATATTTCCAATGACGATCTGTTTGGCGCCCAGCCAGGAAACCAAAATCATGCAGGCATACACACAGCCCTGCATCAGTGGGGAGTTGAGAGCCAGGATGCGCTCCGCCAGCGAAAAGTCCTTATAAATGGTGCCGGAGATGGCATTAAACTTTTCAATCTCGTGGTCTACGCGCACAAAGTTTTTCACCACGCGGATACCGGAAAGATTTTCCTGCACTACGCCATTCAGTCGGTCATAGGTCTTAAAGACCCGTTCGAACACCGGGTGAACATGTTTGATGATAAGGTAAAGCCCCACACCAAGGATGGGAATGACGGCCAGGAAAATGAGAGAAATATCGTGATTGATGCGAAAGGACATGACCATGGCAAAAATCAGCATGGCGGGACAGCGGATCAGCGTGCGAATGATCATCATAAAGGCATTCTGCACGTTGCTTACATCAGTGGTCAGGCGGGTGACTAGGCCAGCACTGCTGAATTTATCAATATTGGAGAAGGAATAAACCTGCAAATGATGAAACATATCATGCCGCAGATTGCGGGCAAAGCCCGCCGTGGCGCGGGCACAGCTCCGGCCACTCAGTGCACCAAAAGTAAGCGCCACCAGCGCAAAACCAACCAAAATGGCGCCATACCGCAGGATCATGCTCATGTTACCGGCTTCTATCCCCTTATCGATGAGGTCCGCCATCACAAAGGGGATGGCCACATCCAAAAGGGATTCCACCAGTACATACAGTGGGGAGAGGATCGCATCCTTTTTATATTCCCTTATGCATTGGGACAGTCGTTTAATCAATGGTTTGTTCCTCCTTGCTTTGGATTAAGCTCCCCCGCACCTTATCCAGCAGGGCAAATAATGTTTCTCGCTCTTCTGCGGTGAGAGCGGTGGTTGCCTTGTTTTCCACACGCAGCAGATCCTGCTGCATTTCTG
>CALERQ010000186.1 GCA_937907305.1 uncultured Clostridia bacterium
CACTTTTGGCGATTCAAAAGTGCCACCCCGGCGGTAGCCGTGCCGGCTATGCCTTGTAAAAGGCTCCGCGACGCCGACAGGCGAGAAAAAACTTGTGCCAGCAATCCCTCCGGTTCGCTCCGCTCACCACCTCCCTTTACACAAGGGAGGCTTTTGGTCGGGACGCTGACAGCTTCCTATTACACAGGGGTGGCTATGGGGTGCGGGAGAATGATTACTTTTTCTCCCGGCGGAAGCGGCGGGCCAGGCCGGGCTTGACGGTCTGCTCGGCGCGGGCGATGAGCATGGCGTCCTCGGGAACATCCCGGGTGACGGTGGCCCCGGCGGCAGTGTAGGCGCCGGCCCCAATGGTAACGGGAGCGACAAGATTGGTATTGCAGCCCAGGAAGGCGCCATCGCCGATGGTGGTGCGGAATTTTTCCTTGCCGTTAAAATTGGCGATGGCTACGCCGCACCCGAAATTCACCCCGCTGCCGCAGTCGGTATCGCCGACATAGGTGAGGTGGGCAATGGCGGTTTTTTGGCCGATATGGGAGTTTTTGATCTCCACGAAGTCGCCGATCTTGCAGCCGGCAGCAATATGGCAGCCGGGGCGGACCTGAGAAAACGGCCCGATGGAGACATTCTCCTCCAGGGTGGATTCGGTGATGTAGGTGTTCTTAACGGTGCAGTTTTCGCCGATGACGGCATCGGTGAGGACGGAGCCGGGACCGATGACCGAACCGGCGGCGATGGTGGTATTGCCCCGCAGGATGCAGCCCGGCAGGATGGTGGCGCCGGGGGCGATGCGGACGGTTTCCTCGATGAGGATGCCATCCCACAGGGGGATGGAAACACCGGAGGCTTCCAGCGCGGTGAGAAGCGCCTCGCGGGCGGGGTCGATTTTGGGCATGGGGAATCCTCCTCTTTTGCAACTTGAAAGATATGAAGAGAAAAAAGCAGTTTTTGACCGCCTATCAGCGTCGCGTTGATTTTGCAGGGCGCAAAGCCTGTACGGCTCGCCGCCGTGGCGTTCCTTTTGTGCGTACAAAAGGAACCAAAATACGCTTGGGGCTGTGCCCCAAGGCCCCGGTCGCCCGGCTGCGCTGGATACGAATATTGTTTTTCCCTCAATAATCGGGAAAAACAAATCCGTACTGCGCACAGATGGGCTTCAAAGGAGCCTGCGGCGCTCGTCGGACGCAACCTTCGCTTGAGTCGAGCTGACCCTCCGTTATACTCCGGGCAGCCCTCCCCGCTGTGGTGCGCCCTCCTCTCCCCACAAGGTCTTACTACCTTGCGGGGGCCCCAAGCCCCCACGCTGGAGCGCGGAAGGGCGAACCACCACCCCTGGTTGGCCCTTGACGCTCCATAGTCGCATTGCTGCGCTATCGCTTGCACTGCTCGTGTCGCTCCGCAAGGAATGGTCGCTGCATCCGCCACCGGCGGCGCTCCCATTCCTTGCCCTCCTCAAAGGAGGGGAACTATGGGGGAGGAGGGCAAAGATTTTTATTTCTTGCGATAGATAGGCTATCGATAGGCACAACAAGACATTATCTATTTAATATTATGGGCTGTTTGGTGGGGTTTTGCAAGGGGGGAAGCGCCAAGGGGGAGAGAAAATACGCGCCCGGCAGGGGCGAAAATTAGGCGGAATCCACAGAGGAAAGGGGAGCGCTGGCCCGGGAAGGGGAAAATAGGGCATTTTTGCAGCAACTTATAGGAGAAATCTTATGAAAACAGACTGAAAATCTATCAAAAAAACTGTGGCATTCGCATGAAAGCGTGTTATAATAATAACAATGGTGCCAATGCGCCAATGTGCCGGACAGGCATTTCCCCCGCAGCCTGACCGGAGAATTTAATTTATCCAAGGAGGACAACGCTAAAATGTTTGGGAAGAAACACGCTGCGGAAAGCGGCAAGAAAAAGTACCTCTATATGTTTGAAGAGGGCAACAAGGACATGCGTGAGCTGCTGGGCGGCAAGGGCGCCAACCTGGCCGAGATGACCAATGCCGGCATGCCCGTGCCCCCCGGATTTACCATTACCACTGAGGCCTGCACCCAGTACTACACCGATGGCCGCCAGATCAATGAGGACATCATGGCTGACATCTTTGTATACCTGGAGAAGCTGGAAAAGAAGGTGGGCAAGAAGTTTGGCGATGTGGAGAGCCCCCTGCTGGTCTCCGTGCGTTCCGGCGCCCGCGCTTCCATGCCCGGCATGATGGATACCATCCTGAACCTGGGCCTGAACGATGAATCGGTACAGGGCCTGGCCAAGCAGACCAACAACCCCCGCTTTGCTTACGACAGCTATCGCCGTTTCATCCAGATGTTCTCCGATGTAGTGATGGAGCTTTCCAAGAAGCGCTTTGAGGAGATCATTGACGAGCTGAAGGAAAAGAAGGGCGTAAAGAACGATGTGGACCTGGACACCGAGGACATGAAGGAGCTGGTGGCCCGCTTCAAGGAGTTCTACAAGAAGGAAAAGGGCGAGGACTTCCCCCAGGACCCCAAGGTACAGCTCATCGAGGCTGTCAAGGCCGTATTCCGCAGCTGGGATAACCCCCGCGCCAATGTTTACCGCCGCATGAATGAGATCCCCTACGACTGGGGCACCGCCGTTAATGTTCAGTCCATGGCATTCGGCAACAGCGGCAACACCAGCGGCACCGGCGTAGCCTTTACCCGTAACCCCGCCACCGGTGAGAAGGCGCTGTTCGGCGAGTACCTCATCAACGCCCAGGGCGAGGATGTGGTAGCCGGTATCCGTACTCCCTCCCCCATCAGCAAGCTGGCCGAGGAGATGCCTGAGGTTTATAAGCAGTTTGTGGATATTGCCGGCCGCCTGGAGAAGCATTACCGCGACATGCAGGATATGGAGTTCACCATTGAGAACGGCAAGCTGTATATGCTGCAGACCCGTAACGGCAAGCGTACCGCTGCCGCCGCCCTGAAGATCGCTGTTGACCTGGTAGACGAGGGCATGATCAGCGAGAAAGAGGCGGTACTGCGCGTAGAGCCCAAGCAGCTGGACAGCCTGCTGCATCCCCAGTTTGACGGCGAGGCCCTGAAGAAGGCCGAAGTCATCGGCAAGGGCCTGGCGGCTTCCCCCGGCGCTGCCTGCGGCCAGGTGGTATTCACCGCTGAGGACGCCAAGAACGCCGTAGAGAGCGGCAAGATGAAGAAGGTCATCCTGGTTCGTCTGGAGACCTCCCCCGAGGACATCGAGGGCATGGTGGTTTCCCAGGGCATCCTGACCGTGCGCGGCGGTATGACCAGCCACGCCGCCGTAGTAGCCCGCGGCATGGGCACCTGCTGCGTTTCCGGCTGCGGCGAGATCAATGTAGACTATGACAACAAGCAGTTCACCCTGGGCGGCAAGACCTACCACGAGGGCGACTGGCTTTCCATCGATGGTTCCACCGGCTGCATTTACGGCGAGGCCATCCCCACCACCGACGCTACCATTTCCGGCGACTTTGGCCGCTTTATGGGCTGGGCTGACAGCGTTCGCCGCCTGAAGGTCTTTACCAACGCCGATAACCCCCGCGACGCCAAGCATGCCGTTGACTTTGGCGCTGAGGGCATCGGCCTGTGCCGTACCGAGCACATGTTCTTCGAGGGCGACCGCATCAAGGCGGTCCGTGAAATGATCGTGGCCCGCACCGTAGAGGAGCGCCGCGCCGCGCTGGCCAAGGTCGAGCCTTATCAGGAGGGCGACTTTGAGGCCATGTATATGGTAATGGGCGAGCGTCCCATGACCATCCGTTACCTGGATCCGCCTCTGCATGAGTTCCTGCCCACCAAGGAAG
>CALERQ010000187.1 GCA_937907305.1 uncultured Clostridia bacterium
ACGATATCCTGGTCAATGGCGCCGATCCCGCCACTACCCCCATCTTCTTCTTTGATGTCAGCAACCTGACCCTCGTTATCAATGAGGAAAACGCCGCTGAACTCGGCATCACCATTCCGGAAGAGCTGAAGTGATCTTCCCCTATCCCCGCAAATTCTAACGATTGAAGAGGTCAAACCATGAATCCGCTCACGCTGCTTAATTCCCTGCCCGGCGCCCTGGCACAGGGGCTTATCTGGGGCATCATGGCCATCGGCGTGGCCATCACCTATAAGATCTTGGACTACGCCGACCTCACGGTAGATAACAGCCTTTGCACCGGCGGCGCCGTTGCCGCCGTGTGCATCATCGGCGGCATGAACCCCCTGCTGGCACTGCTCTGCGCGGTGCTGGCCGGGGCGCTTGCCGGCCTTTGCACCGGGCTTTTACATACCGTACTGGGCATTCCGGCCATCCTTTCCGGTATTCTCACCCAGCTGGCCCTCTACTCCATCAATATGCACATCATGGGCGGCAAAAGCAATCTCACCGTCAGCCGCACCCAGTACCAGCTGCTGCTTTCCAGCGCCAAAGTACCCACCGCCATTTTGGTCAGCGGCATCTTTGTCATCGCCATTGTGGCGCTGCTGTACTGGTTCTTCGGCACCCAGCTGGGCTGCGCCATCCGTGCCACCGGCAATAATGAGCACATGGCCCGGGCCCAGGGCATTTCCACCAACCGCATGAAGGTTCTCGGTTTGATGATCTCCAATGGTCTCGTCGGTCTTTCCGGCGCGCTGCTGGCCCAGTACCAGGGCAATTCCGATATCAATATGGGCCGCGGTGCCATCGTTATCGGCCTGGCCGCCGTCGTCATTGGTAAGGCCCTCCTTGGCAAGCGCAAAAACTTCGCCCTGCGGCTTCTTACCACCGCGCTGGGTGCCGTGGCCTATTACTTCATCCTGGCCATCGTCATCTGGGCCGGTCTTTCCACCACCGATCTCAAGCTCTTCTCGGCCGTGGTGGTCACCGTGTTCCTGGCCATACCCTATCTCCGCAAAAAATGGTCCGCCCATCATCACGCCAAAGGAGGTTCCGCCGTATGCTGAAGCTTGAGAATATCCACAAAACCTTCCACGCCGGCACCGTCAATCAAAAAATCGCGCTGAATGGGCTCTCTCTCACCCTCAATGACGGCGATTTCGTCACCGTCATCGGCGGCAACGGCGCGGGGAAATCCACCCTGCTCAATACCATTGCCGGCACCTTCCCGGTGGATAGCGGCACCATCACCATTGATGGCGAGGACATCACCGATCTTTCGGAAGAAAAGCGCGCCCGCTTTTTGGGCCGTGTGTTCCAGGACCCCATGATGGGCACCGCCGCCGATATGTGGATCGAGGAAAATATGGCGCTGGCGGCCCGCCGCGGGGAACGCCGCGGGCTCAGCTGGGCCATCTCCCCCGCCGACCGCGAAAATTTCCGCCGGCTCCTCTCGGAGCTGGACCTGGGGCTGGAGGACCGCCTTTCCTCCAAGGTCGGCCTTCTTTCCGGCGGCCAGCGGCAGGCGCTTACCCTGCTTATGGCCGTTATGAAAAAACCCAAGGTGCTGCTGCTGGATGAGCACACCGCCGCCCTGGACCCCAAAACCGCCGCCAAGGTGCTGGAGCTTTCCGACCGCTTTGTGGCGGAGGGGAACCTCACCACCCTGATGGTCACCCACAATATGAAGGATGCCATTGCCCACGGCAACCGGCTCATCATGATGAACGCCGGCAAGATCGTATTTGATGTCTGCGGTGAGGAGAAAAAGCGTCTGACGGTCGATGACCTGCTGCACGCCTTCACCCTCTCCACTGCCGAAGAATTTGCCAACGACCGCATCCTTCTCTCCTAAATTTCGCTTTCTTCATTACTTCCCCCTTAAAGATCCCCTGTATGGTCTCTGCCATGCAGGGGATTTTTGTCACCCCAGCCCAAAGCCTCCCCTGTGTAAGAGACGCTCACACCGCACCAACCCAAAGCCTCCCTTGTGTAAAGGGAGGTGGCACGGCGCAGCCGTGACGGAGGGATTGTCAGCACAAACTTTCATCTCTCCTCCCCTATGGGGCCAGTTTGTGGTCGCCTGGTCGGCGTCGCGGAGCCTTTTGCAAAAGCATAGTTAACACCGCTCGCCGCGGGGGCCCTACTTTTCCATGAAGAAAAGTAGGCAGAAGAGTTTTTAGTTCAAGATGGTTGTCGCCTTCGGCGGGGCGGAGTCACCGCAGGATAACAGCCTGCACGGCTCGCCGCCGGGGCCCTACTTTTCTATGAAGAAAAGTAGGCAAAAGTCATTCAGGGCTCCGCCCTA
>CALERQ010000188.1 GCA_937907305.1 uncultured Clostridia bacterium
AGCAGCTGATTTGTAATCAGCAGGTCGGGGGTTCGAATCCGTCCACCAGCTCCACCACCGCATGACATAACCGAATATGGAGGAGTTCCCGAGCGGCCAAAGGGGGCAGACTGTAAATCTGTTGTCACTGACTTCGATGGTTCGAATCCATCCTCCTCCACCACAAAAAAGACGCCTTTAGGGCGTCTTTTTTGTGGTGGAGGGGGATGTGGGGAACACAGGTTTTCCTAAAAGGCGGGAGTTTCAGCGCTGATTTGACGCGAAAGACAACCCTGACGGTTTTCTTTCACACTATCTTTCCCTCCGAGGGGGAGGGACTGTGCTGATGGCTTTTTTGCTGTGGAGGAGGATGTGGGGAGCGCGGACTTTTCTAAAAGGGGAAATATCAGCGGTTTTTGCCCGTATGGGGGTGTGGTGGGGCGTTATACCGGGGCGAATATGGTTCTTATCCATGAAATACAGGGAAAAATGATGGGGATTTTCGGGAAAAAACACAATTGGGGGATGGATGCCAGTAAGTAAAATGCAATAATTGAACAAAAATAATGGAACATGAGATTTTAATGCAAAATTCTCTTGAATTTTATGAGAGATGGTGTTAAGATAAAGCTAATGAAACAGGAACGATTCCCACAAATTGAATAACCCTTGGCAAACCTGCTGAAAGGCAGGGACGCAAAGTAGAGCGTCTAAACGGGAAACCGCATGACCGGCTGACTGCATTCTTGAGAAAAAGAACGCAGCCAGCCTTTTTTTATTTACAAAAATTAGAACAGGAAGGATAAATAATGTATACCAAAATCAGCAGCGGAAAGGAATACCGCCGGCACCGGGCCCGCAGGGCTTCGGCGCTATTGGTGGTGCTGGCGCTGCTGTTTACCATGCTGCCAACGGGCCTTTACACGGTGGCGGATGCTGCCCCGGCGGAGAACGAAGCGCCGCTGCCGGAGGAGACCGTGCCCGCCGGGGAAGCGGAGAAGCAGACTGATGCCGAACCCGATGTGGGGAGGGACGAGGACACGGCAGATATTGGCCGGGAGGAAGCAGAGCCCCAAGCCGCAACCAATGGGACGGCGGATGTTGCCGCCCGGGTGCAGTGCTATGCGGCGCTGAATGGGGACTGGTATCTGGTGGCGAGTAAGACAGTGACCCGGAAGGACAGCGGCAGTAACGGACGCTACTACATCACGGCGGAGGAGCTGGAGGAGATATACGGCGATTATGGCTTTACGGCGGCGGGTTTTAAGGGAGAACGGTACTTCCCGCATACCGACAGCTATAACAGCGGGTACATCTGGAGCGACGCCCTGCCGAAGCAGGTGGACGGCAGTTATCTGATCCCGCTGAGCTTCCGTACCGAGATCGACCTTTATTATATGCCCGCCAACCATGCCGGCTCTGCCAGCTACTTTGACAAGAATGTGGAAAAGGCGAACGCGAAGGTTCTGGCGGATAATATGTTTTACACCGTGACGGTGGAGGACGACCTGAACAAGGTGTATACAGAGCTTCCCGCGCCGAAGATCGCATTCCATGGGGAAGATGTGAGCATTACGCTGAAAACAGCGACGGATGTGACCTGGGATGCTGTAAACAGCCTGACGGGCAATCGCCTGGAGCTGAAGCCGACGGTGCAGACCGAAACCAGTGTGACCTATACCATTCAGGAGATCAACCAGCCGGTGACCTTCCGTCCCAGCACCGAAGCGCTATTGATAAAGTATGAGGCCCAGCCGGAGGGCTGGCGGCATAAGATAGGACAGTTTGAGTCCTCGGCGCAGGCCCCCCAGCAAAGCGCGACAGTAAAGGGGAAAGCCACCCTGCTGGCAGAGCCAGGGAAGGGAACCTACACGCTGCTGGCCCCGGATATCGACCGGATAGAGGTAAAGCTGACCGGCCATAATGCCAATAACCGTTCACTTTATTATTCCTTTATGGGGTGGCGAGTGGCGGGGGCTGCCGAAGAGACGGTGCTGGCTGCCGGTACCACCCTGACGGCTGAGGAGCTGAACCGGTATGCCGGCAACGATGGCTATGTAACACTGCGGGCGGTATGGAGCGGCGTGGATAGCCTGAATCGCCCCACCACGGTACACTTCTTCCTGCACCTCAATGGGGAATTGAGAGGCTCGGTGGAGGATGGCGTGCAGAAGGAGGACCAAAAGGACTATACTCCTTCCTTGTATACCACCCGGATGCTGGGCGCAGGGAACATTCCGGAAAGCTATACCGAGCAGAATACGCAGGGGGTAGTGACGCCGCTGGTGGCACGCACCAATGATAACATGACCGCCTATGAGGCGGACAGTACGATCCGCAACATGGTGAATGCCCCGGTGCAGGGAGCTACACTGGAGGATCTCCCCAGCGAGGAGAAGGTATTTGCCTACCTGCGCGCCAATAGCGACACCATCACCATGAAGGTAAACGGAGCAGAGATCCCGGCGGAGAAGCTTAATTCGGATCACTTCCAGATCCGCTGGAATATGGTCAAATTTGAGTCCTCCGATGGCTGGCATATAGATGGCGTGCTGGTGGCCAAGCGCACCCGCTTTGTGGTGACAAAAACCTTTGCGGGGGACGCTGAGGCGATAAAACAGGTGCGGGATCAATTTTCTATTACCGTAAGCCATGCCGAAGACGGCAGCAGCGTGACCGATTTTACCCTGGTGCCGCAGCCCGCGGAGGAAGTAACGGAACAGGGCAAGCTGGGCTATACCGGCTATGATGCCGAGACCGATACCTACACCTGGGAGATCCCGGCCCAGCAGGAACGGGAATACAACATAAAAGAGACCGGGCATACGCTGGAGGGCGGCGGATGGCGGGTACGCAACCGCTATACTATCCGCAATGGCCCGGACGGCACAGCGGCAGGGTATCGGGATTACCCGGAGGAGACCGGCATTACCATCAAGGCAGTCTCCTATGGTGATGATGTACCGGACACCGCGGTGCAAACCGTGGCCCTGCAGAACATGTATGTGGGCGTAGGTACCCTGACGGTAAAAACACAGGATTCCATTACCGGTAACGGGCTGGCAAAGGTAGAGTACAAGCTGTCCCGGCAGGATGAAGCCGCCGTGACCCTGTACCGCAAGCCGAGCACTTCCCTTTACAGTGTGGCGCAGGAGGAGGGCTATACCGAACTGGCCGCCGACTGCAGGATCATTACCGATGCCAGCGGCTTTTTTACCATCCGGCTGGATGAGGGGACCTATACCCTGACCGAAGCACTGCCGACGGGGTACTTTGGCCCCGGCACTGTGCGGGTGACGGTGGAAAAGAACGCCACCGGCAGCATGAATTACCACACCGCGGCGGCGGATCTCCCGGCTGGGGTGACCGCCCCGGAAGGCGGCTGGCTGCAAAATGCCGATACCGATAATGTGGTCATCCTGAATGTACCCAGAATGCTCATCAGCGTGACGGCCCGCAGCAACTGGCCCGCTACGGGGGATAAGCTGCCTGTGAAGGTGGAGCTGTGGTGCGATGGCGCCCCGCTGCCGGGGGCTGACTATACCGTGGAGCTGAACGAAAAAAACAGCTGGCAACACACCTGGGACAATCTTCCGCTTTTTACGGACGGCACGGTGGCTGCCTATACGCTGCGGGAAACCCAAATAGGGGAGATTTACCGAGATCCGGGTGCGGCCAAGGATGGCTTCGCGGATTACCTGGTGACCTATGCCAAGGCCCTGTACCGGCAGACCGGGGATGAGGAATACCGGGAGGAACACTGGTGGCAGAAGGCCGATGGAACGCAATGCTTTGCGCAGGAGGCCCTGCTGGTGGTGAACAATGAGAGCATCGGGGGCAAGATCGCCTTTGAAAAGCTGGATGAAAAGGGCTACCCATTAAAGGGCGCGGAATTTACCCTGTATGCCGACGCGGAGTGTACTGAGGCATTGGCAACGGCCACCTCCGATGAAAACGGCGATGTGCAGTTTGCGGAAAAGAGGCCGGCCGGCACCTATTACCTGCGGGAAACCGCAGCCCCTGTGGGCTACACCGCGGCGGACCTCACCTGGACGGTGAAGATCGCGGCGGGGAAGGCGACCATCTCCACGCCAGGCGGCACCACTGTTACCGAGGTGAAGAACACCTCCCGGCTGCGGCTGAAGTTGAAGGTGCTGGGTCCGCAGGGAGAGGAGCTCCCCGGGGCGGTGCTGCGGGTAACGCGGGATAACGGCAGTCCGATGCTGTATAAAACCCATGAAGTGCTGGAGCAGATGCCTGCCGGGGATTATGTCATCCGGCTGGCGGGTACTCCCACAGGTTATGTGCCGGAGGACAGCGCCCCTAACCTAAAGGCGGAATACGGCACGCTGACCTATCTGGATGCGGCGAATACCGCATGGCGGCTGGAACAGTGCGAGGGTGAGGACTACACCTATCTGCTGACCCTGACGCTGAAGGAGCTGCATATCCTGCCCAGCACCGGCGGCGCCGGAACGGCGCCCTTTACGCTGGCGGGCGCGGCCCTGATGGCCCTGGCGGTACTGCTGCTGGGCCGAAAGAAAGTGAGATAAGCGGGCCCTGCCCAAGGGAAGCCGCTGAGGATATATTTATTCCAAAGGAGTGAAAGTAACATGAAAAAGACGATGAAAAGGTGCCTGACGCTGCTGCTGACGCTGGCCATGCTGCTGACCATGGCGGTGCCCGCCGTGGCGGAGGAGAACTATTCCCGGGAGATCACCTTTACCGGGGTGGCGAATGGCGATACCGTGAAGGCGTATAAGCTGATGTGGTACAGCGATGACTATAACTCCTACGAGTACTATGAGGGATTTTCCAATTTCGCGGAAAAGAACTATGTTCATCCGCCTAAAACGATGGATGATGTATTGGCGGAGAGCACCCCTCAATTTCTGACCACTTTGATTTCGATGTATGTTCTGATGACGGAAAGCCCACTTGGCGGGGCGACTCTGCCGGATGTCCAGGCTAGCGCCGAGGCGGACGCGAATGAGCAGGCAAAACTGACCCTGAATCCCGGCTATTATCTGCTGCTGGTTTCTACCACCGAACAGAACAACCGGACCTATATGCCCGTTACCGTATTTGTGCAGGTGAAGAACGGGAGTGTAAAGGTATACGCTGCCGGCAGTGAGATTACCGATGATCTGACTGCTGTGTTTAAGCACGAGGAAGGCCCCGCTATCAATGTACGGGTAAATGATGACAGCCGCGGTACAGATGAATGGAAGGAAGCCGCCGGTGGCCGGGTTGGCGAAACGATGGATTTTTACATGGAAGTTTCGATCCCTGCCTATGAGAGTGGACTTGTTACCATTAGTTCGCTGATTGCGAAGTGCCAGCTGACCGGACTGAACTATGTAGCGAACAGCATGAAAGCAACCACCCTGCCCAATGCGGATAGCGATTTCGTAGAGGGTGCCATTAAAGGGACTACCGCAGGGACCGACGGTAATTTGACCGTTGAGCTGGATTACAGCAAGATCCGCAGTGCTGCCACCGGCAGAGGGCTGGTTTATCTCCACTTCCAGGCCACCGTAGCCCCGGAGGCCGTGAAGGATTCTGAAGCCACTGCAACGGCCAATCTGGAATATGTATTCTCCATGGAGGCGGGCAAGACCAAAACGACCGCCAGCTCCACCGCTGCGGTTTATAATTACGACTTTACCCTCTTTAAGAAATCCAATGAGCTGAATAATCCCAGTGACGCGGGTTCCGGGCACCAGCCCCTGGCCGGTGCGGGCTTTACCCTGTATGCCGATGAAGAAATGACCAAGGTCATCAATATGGTAAAGGTAGAAGCCGATGGAGGTACCGAAGCCTATTACCGTCCCGCACTGGTGGGGGAAGAAGGCACCGTGACACAGATGGATGCCAATATGGGCAGTGATAATAATACCCTTTCCATCCGCGGCCTGGATGTCGGCTCCTACTATGTGAAGGAGACTAAGACCCCTTCCGGCTACTATGCCCCCAAGGGCAGCTTTAAGCTGGAGCTGACCGCCGAGCGGGATGCCAGCGAAAGTTTGGTCAAGACCCTTGCAAAAGGCGGTGGATTCAGCGCTCTGAAAGAGGCGGACCGTGCGCTTGTTCAGCGTGACGAAGTAAATCAAGCGCTGAATCGATTTGAAGCCGACCTTATCAATAGCTCCACCCCCGTACTGCCCACCACCGGTGGTGTCGGCACCGTGATGTTCACGGTGATCGGCCTGCTGTGCATGGGTGCGGCACTGTGGTTCTTCCTGTTTGCCCGCCGTCGCCGTGATGACGAGCAGGAGCAGAGTAAGACCACCCTGTAATTTGCCATCCTCCTCATTTTCTTGCCGTCCCGCCGGGGTTTTTCCTCTTTCTCTCCCCCGGCGGGATGGGCGGCAAGGAAAAGGCCGCAAGCCCCGTGGCAACCGTTTGCGGGTTTTTCCCTGCCGCATTACTGCCAAAGGAGTACCATCTGTGTCAACAAAACAAGCCAAACAAAAAAGACAAAACCGGCTGGGCACCGTGCTGGCCATTCTTATTTTTCTGCTGGGGCTGGGGATTCTATTTTACCCAGTGGCCAGCGACCTGTGGAACCAGCACCGGCAGAACCAGCTGATCTCCCACTACACCCAAAGCACCACCACCCTTGCCCCGGAGGATCACTCCGCGCTGTGGGAAGCGGCGCGGGAATACAATAAAAATCTCAGCCCCACCTTCCGGGATGCCTTTACCGGGCGGCAGCTGCCCGCGGGGGATCCCTACTGGGGTCTGCTGGATCCCGATGGCAGCGGCATTATGGGCTACATTGAGATCCCGCGCATCAGTGTGCGGCTGCCCATCTACCACGGCACCACGGAGGAGGTCCTCCAGCATGGCATCGGGCACCTGGGCGGTACCTCCCTGCCGGTGGGCGGAGAGGGCACCCATGCCGTGCTTTCCGGCCACCGGGGGCTGCCCTCGGCACTGCTTTTCTCCGATCTGGACCAAATGCAGCTGGGCGACCATTTTTCCCTGCGCATTTTGGGGGAACAGCTCCTCTATGAGGTGGATCAGATCCTGGTGGTGGAACCGGATGAAGTGAAAGATCTGTACCCGGTGGAGGGGGAGGACCTTGTCACCCTGGTGACCTGCACCCCCTATGGCGTGAACACCCACCGGCTGCTGGTGCGGGGACATCGCATCCCGGCGGAAGCCGTGGAAGAAACGGTGGAAGTGACCGTGACCCAGCAGGTGGTGCACAGCCTGGGCTGGAAGGGCAAGCTGCTGATCGGCGCGCTGCTGCTGTTCCTGCTCATTTTGCTCATCCTGGCGCTGCTGCGCCGCAAGAAAAAGAAAACCGGGCCCGAAGAGGGCAATGTGATAGAAAGGGGGAGAACCGATGAAAAAGCGTCTCAGAGCCATTCTGGCCCTGATCCTGATCATACTGCTGTGTCTCCCCGCGATAGCACAGACAGCCGATCCTGACGCGCTGTGCGCGTTGACCATCGACTGCCGCTATGAGAACAAGCCGGTGAGCGGCATGAGCTTTTCGCTGTACCGGGTGGCGGCGCTTTCCCCGCAGGGGGAGCACACCCTGCTGCCGGCCTATGAGGATAGCGGCATTGCGCTGGGGAACCTGCGGGATGCCGCTGACTGGCGAAAGGCGGCCGGGCAGCTGGCCCAATGGGTGGAGCAGCAAAGCCTTTCCCCGGAAAAGCGGCTTACCACCGCGGCCGATGGCAAAGCCACGCAGGAAGGGCTGCCCACCGGGCTGTACCTGCTGTGCGCGGCGCCCTGCCAAAAGGGCGGCTGCACCTATACCACCACTCCGGTACTGCTGGAGCTGCCGGCCCAACAGGCGGGCGGCGGGTGGCAGTACGCTGTAACGGCAGAGCCCAAGCTGGAGCGTACCGGTATCCCCGAATCGCCGGTCATCGTCATACCGGATACCCCTGCCCCCACCCCGGGGGATAAGCTGCCGCAGACTGGCCTGCTGCAATGGCCCATTACGCTGCTGGCGGCCATAGGGGTGCTGCTGGTGGCGGTGGGCTGCCGCCTGCGCCGCCGGAGGAAACCGACATGACAAGGGAACGCATCGGCCGGTTTTGCATCATTCTGGGCAGCCTGTGTATTTTGGCTGCCGCATTCCTTTTGGGGTTCAATCTGCGGGAGGAACGCCGTGCCGCGGCGGCCACCCAAAAGATTTTGCCTGCCGTGGCACATAACATCGGACAGTCTCCAGCGCCGATGCCCACTCTGCCCGCCGGGGAGCTGACGGTCTCTCTGGATGGGGAGGAGTATTTGGGCATCCTTTCTCTACCTGCCTTGGCGCTGGAGCTGCCGGTGGGGGCCGAATGGGATATGGATTTTCTGCGCCAGGCGCCGTGCCGCTATGCCGGTACTCTGGCCGGGGATGACATCATCATAGCGGCGCACAATTACCGCCGGCACTTTGCCGCGCTGCATACCCTGCGTCCCGGGGATGCCGTTTTCTTCACCGATGCGGCCGGGCAGCTCCACCGCTATACGGTGGACCGGGTGGAGACCCTGCCGGAGACCGCCGTGGAGGAAATGCGGGCTGGGGAGTGGGACCTTACCCTGTTTACCTGCACCTATGATGGCCGCGCCCGGGTGACGGTGCGGTGCATCCGTGCGGAAGAATAACGCATTTTGCATTTTTCTCTTGACAAAGCTGCAAAATGGTGTAGAATAGCATCAAGTGAATAACGATAGCGACCCCGCGGAAACATTCAGAATCGCAAGAGACTGGATATGGAGGGGGCTCTGGAGAATCTCATTAGGTTGAGTGCCGAAGGTGCAAGGCGGTTTTTCCGCCGAATCTCTCAGGCAAAAGGACAGAGCGGTCATCAAAGCATGTTTTGTTTGATCGCTCGCTATTCTTCAGAGGCTGCCGCTTAAAAAAGACGGGCAGCCTTTTTATTATCCTTTTTTCACTGCAATATTTTAATCAGGAGTGAAACAAATGGAAGCAGCATTGCTCAACATCGTACAAAAAATCAACGGCTATCTCTCGGATTACATCCTTATCGTCCTGCTGGTGGGCGCGGGGTTGTACTTCTCCATTCGCACCCGCTTTGTGCAGGTGCGCTGCTTTGGGGAAGGAATGCGCCGGGTATTCGGCAATATCAAGCTGAATGGCGGAAAGCAGCAGGGCGGCTTTTCCTCCTTCCAGGCGCTGGCCACAGCCATTGCCGCGCAGGTAGGTACCGGTAATATTGTGGGCGCCTGCGGCGCTATCCTCATCGGCGGCCCCGGGGCCATCTTCTGGATGTGGATCATCGCTTTCTTCGGCATGGCCACCATCTACGCCGAAGCGGTGCTGGCGCAGGAGACCCGTGTGGTCAATGCAGACGGCAGTGTTCACGGCGGTCCGGTTTATTACATCAAGCGCGCCTTTAAGGGCGGCTTCGGCAAATTCCTCGCCGGATTCTTCGCGGTGGCCATTATCATCGCGCTGGGCTTCATCGGCAGCATGGTGCAGTCCAATTCCATCGGCGAATCCCTTTCCAATGCCACCGGAATCCCCACCTGGATCATCGGTATCGTTGTAGCGGCGCTTTCCGCCTTTGTATTCCTCGGCGGCAGCCATCGGGTGGCATCCTGGGCGGAAAAAATCGTCCCCGTGATGGCTTGTCTTTACCTCCTCGGCGGCCTGGTGGTGCTGCTGGCCCGCATTCGCTTTATTCCGGAGACCTTTGGCATGATTTTCCGCTATGCGTTCCAGCCGCAGTCCATTATCGGCGGCAGCTTCGGCTTTGCGCTTAAGCAGGCCATCAGCCAGGGCGTCAAGCGCGGCCTGTTCAGCAATGAGGCCGGTATGGGCTCCACCCCCCACGCCCACGCCATGGCCAAGGTAAGCTGTCCGCACGAGCAGGGCGTTGTGGCCATGATCGGCGTTTTCATTGATACCTTTGTCGTCCTCACCATGACCGCTCTGGTCGTTATCTCCACCCTGTATGCCGGCGATGGCATCCTGGCTTCCGGCACAGCGGAGGGGGTCAGCAAGACCAATATGGCGCAGCTCGCCTTCTCCAGCATCATGGGTAATACCGCCGGCAGTCTGTTCGTGGCCATCTGCCTTATGTTCTTCGCTTTCTCCACCATCCTGGGCTGGAACTTCTTCGGCCGCATCAATGTGGAATACCTCTTCGGCAAAAAGGCCGTTCCGGTTTATTCTGTCATCGCCGTGGCGCTCATCTTCCTGGGCTCCTGCGTATCCAATGACCTGGCCTGGGAGCTTTCCGATATGTTTAACCAGCTGATGGTTATTCCCAACTTCCTGGCTATCGTGGCGCTGGGCGGGCTGGTAGCAGCCGCTGCCAAGAAGGGCAGCCGCGAGACTCTCAAAAAGTGATTCCACATAAAAAATCCCCCTCCGGTACGCCCGGAGGGGCTTCTGCTTTATAATTTACGCGGCATTGGCAGCTGGGGCTTCCTCTCCATAAAAATCGGGCCAGTCATCGCCGAAGAGATCGCCATTATCACCTTCATTATAGCCATCGCCAAAATCGTAATTGTAGAAATCATCAAAGTTATTGTAATAATCGTAGTAGCCGTATTCATTGCCGTAGTAGTTCAGCCAATCCTCCAGCTCATTCAGCAGCGGCTGCATGGCGGCCATCATCACGGTAAAGAAGATGATTCCGATGAGGAACAGCGCGGCCTTGGCCAGCAGCATGCCGCGGGCAAAGCGGGCCAGCTGGGGGTTATTGCTTACTCCGCACGCCCACACTATCATAAATATAAGCCCAATGACCGGCACCATCGCCAGCAGAATAAGCCCCATATAGGCCCACATACTCAGTCCGCTGCTGGCAGTCTGCTCGGGACTTTGGTTCCGCACGGTATAGCGCTCGCCGTGGGCGCGGCAGTCGCTGCAGTGGGGACATTTCTGGCCAGGCTGCAGCCGCCTGCCGCAGCTGGGGCATACATTCTGGTCCATCGGCTTGCCGCACTCCGGGCAAAGCTCCGCCTTGTCATCATAAACAGCACTGTTGCAGTTTGGGCAAAATCTCATGGGGGAATCCTCCTATCGTTGCGCTGCCGCGCGGCAGCTTTTTCTTCCGGTTCTATTCTAACACATTTTTTTGCCGAGGAAAAGCACAAAATCCAGCGAAGCCTCCCCCATTCTTCACGGGGAAGGCTTCGCTGCGATATTGAAAAGGAGTATGGAGAAGTTGGCAAGTTAATTAGTGGCGCTGCTGGGTACATATTCGGTCAGTACCACACTGTGGGTGT
>CALERQ010000189.1 GCA_937907305.1 uncultured Clostridia bacterium
TTTCCACCCTCAATGACACCATCCAAAAGGCGATGGATGAGTACGAGGAAAGCGGCTCAGTCAGCAGCGAAACACAGGAGCAGCTCCAAACCGACCTCCGCGCGGCCTTCCGCTGCTGGAGCGCCGTGGTGGATGATCTCGATGAGATTCTGCAAAACACCGATTTCGGCGCGCTGCGGGACCAGACCCTCGAAACCCTCAAAAAAGTTGCCGAGCATCTTAAAAACGCGTCCGAAGCCTTCTCTTCCGCCGCCAGCCACACCGGCAATGCGCTGGAAAGCCTGCGTCAGGCACTGGAGCTCCTCCGTTCCATGGAGGGCCAGGCGGATGAGGTGATGGACCAGATGGATGTCGTGTTGGAGGAGCTGGAGCAGGCGTCCGCCTCTCTTTCCTCCGGGCTGCGGCAGGCCGCCCAGTGGGCGCGGGATCTTTCCAATGAAAAGCCCGGCTCCTTCTCCGGCCTCGGCTCGGATTTTGATGCTACCTCCGATGCCCTCAATACCTCCCTCAGCGGCCTGGGCAATGAACTCTCCGCCCTCAATGGTGAGCTCTCCTCCTCCAATACCGTCCTCATCGCCGATCTGCGGGCGGTCAATAATCAGTTTATGAAGGTGATGAATCTCTTCCTCAATCTCCTCAATGATACTCAGAGCGTCGATTACAGTGAGGTGTTCGAGGATGTCTCGGACCAAAGCCTGCAAAGCGCCACCCGCGGCAAGGCGCGGGAGTGCCTCAATTACGGCACCGTCACCGCCGACCGCAATGTGGGGGGCATCGCCGGCTCCATGGCCATTGAATATGATGCCGACCCCGAGGATGACCTCCTTTCCGGGGAAGGCGGCAGCCTGCGTTTCACCTACCAGACCCGTGCCATCCTCATGTCCTGCGAAAATTACGGCGCGGTAGAAGCCAAAAAGAGCTGCGCCGGCGGCATCGTCGGCCGCATGGATCTCGGTACCGTCTACGGCTGCGGCGGCTGGGGCAAAACCGCCAGCGAAAGCGGTGATTATGTCGGCGGGGTAGCGGGCCTGTCCCTCTCCGCCATCCGCCACAGCTACGCCAAGTGCACCCTCTCCGGCGGTAAGTTCGTCGGCGGCATCACCGGCAGCGGCAGCCGCGTTACGGATTGCTACTCCATGGTGGAGATCACCGCCTGCACCCAGCAGGGCGGGGCCATCGCTGGGGAGATCACCGATAGCTACAGCGGCAATTACTTTGTCTCCGATACCTGGGCGGGTGTGGACCGCATCAGCTACACCGGCAAGGCGGAACCCATGACCTACGAGGCGCTGTGCGCCCTTACCTCCCTCCCGGAAAATTTCCGCCGCCTTACCCTCTCCTTTGTCGCCAGTGGGAACACCCTCTCGGAGCAGACCTTCTCCTATGGGGCCTCCTTCGGCCCGGAGGTTTATCCTACAGCCCCCACCCGGGCGGGCTGCTATATCGCCTGGGATAAGACTGACCTCTCGGATCTCCGCTTTGATACCGTTGTTACCGCGGTGTACCGGCCCTATGTCACCACGCTGGCGTCCTCCACGCTGCGGCAGGGCAGGCCGGTGCTGCTGGTCCAGGGCGATTTCAAGGAAGGCGATGCCTTGGTGACCGGTGCCGCTGTGGCCCCCGCCGGTCTTTCCGGCCAGGTCGTCGAAGCCTGGTCGGTCACCCTCCCCACCGATGGAAAGACCAGTCATATCGTCCATTGGCTCCTCCCGGAGGAGAACGGCAATTATACTGTCTATCTGCTCCAGGGTGGCCGCTGGGCCCGGGTCAAGTCCGAAGCCTTTGGCAGCTATCTCTGCTTTGATATGCCTGCCAGTGGACAGTTCGCCGTGGTGGAAGCCCCTGGCCTGCCCGGCTGGGTCTGGGCCGCCGGTGCCGGCGGGGTAGCGCTCATCGCCGGGCTGGTACTGGCCTTTGGCCGCCATCGCACCCGCCAAAAGCCCATCCCCACCGAATAACTGCTGAATCACGGCTATCGGGCCGCAGGCCAACCGTCCTCCGGACGGTTCCGCGCGCTTCGCGCGCGGCGCCCGCCTTGCGGCGGGCGGGCCTGCGGTCCTCCCCCTGCACAAACCTCTATAAACCGCAAAAAAGCACCGCTCCACTTTGGGACGGTGCCTCTTGCTTTTATCGGTTATTTCAGCCCAGCTTCTCCAGCGCGGTACGGATGCGGCGGAGGGTCTCCTCCCGGCCCAGTACCACCGCCAGCTCTATGCCGCCGCCGGGGGTAAACTGCTTGCCGGAAACGGCCACGCGCAGCGGGTACAGCAGCCAGCCGTTTTTCACGCCCAGCTTCTCTATCTCCGCAAAGAGCGCCGCATGGATCGCCTCAGCGTTCCACTCCGGCAGGTTCTCCAGGATGGGCAGTACTGCGGTCAGCGCCTCCTTGGAGGTCTCGGGGTTGGTCTTCATTTTCTTGCTGGTATACAGTTCTATGTCATAGTCCGGCAGCGCGTCAATGAAGTCCACCTGCTCCGGAATATCACTCAGCGCCTCGCAGCGGGTCTGCAATACGGTGCACAGCTCACATAGGTCGGCGGTCTCGCTCTTCACCGTCTTGCGGATCCAGGGCAGCGCCTTCTCGTAGAATTCCTCAGGGGAAAGCTTGCGGATATACTCACCATTGATGTAGCGCAGCTTCTGCATGTCAAAGATCGCCGGGCTCTTGGTGATGCCGGAGATATCAAAGATCTTCACCAGCTCTTCCAGCGAGAAGATCTCCTGGTCGCCCTTGGGGCTCCAGCCCAGCAGCGCAATGTAGTTGAGGATGGCCGGGGTCAAAAAGCCCATCTGCACCAGGTCCTCGTAGGAAGCGTCGCCATGCCGCTTGGAAAGCTTGTGGGTGGCGTCCCGCATAACGGGCGCGCAGTGGATATATTTCGGGATCTCCCAGCCGAATGCCTCGTACAGCAGGTTGTACTTGGGCGCGGAGGAAAGATACTCGTTGCCGCGGATCACATGGGTGATGCCCATGGTGTGGTCGTCCACTACATTGGCAAAGTTATAGGTGGGCATCCCGTCGCCCTTAATGAGGATCTGATCGTCCAGCGTGCTGCATTCCACGGTCACATCGCCGTATACCTCATCGTGGAAGGTCACAGTTCCCTCGGTGGGCACCTTCTGCCGAATGACATAGGGAACACCCGCCGCCAGCTTTTCGGCGACCTCTTCCTTGGAAAGATTGCGGCAGTGTCCGTCATAGCGGGGCGCCATGCCGGAAGCCTCCTGCACCTTGCGCACCTCGTCCAGACGCTCCTTATCGCAGAAGCAGTAGTAAGCATGTCCGCTTTCCACCAGCTGTTCAGCGTATTTCTTAAACATTCCCATCCGCTGGCTCTGGATATAGGGCCCTACCGGGCCGCCGATATCGGGACCCTCGTCCCACTGCAGGCCGGTCTCCTTCAGCGTCTTATAAATGATCTCCACGGCGCCTTCCACCTGGCGCTCCTGGTCGGTGTCCTCTATCCGCAGCAAAAAGCGTCCGTTGTTGCTCTTGGCCACCAGATAAGCAAACAGCGCTGTCCGCAGGTTGCCCACATGCATGTAGCCGGTGGGGCTGGGGGCAAAACGGGTCCGTACATGGTCAAATTGGAACATAATACATCTTCCTTTATCTTCAGTAGTATCTCATAGGATTTTACCCTATATTTTTACCCATATATACTACCGCCAACAGCCCCTCACTGTCAAGGAAAAACTGTGCTGTTTGCCTCAATGGGGCAGAGCCGCAGCAGGGGAATGGTTGATGCCGCTGCCGCGGGGCCGTCCTCGGCCAACCGGCGGCCCGCGCCCCAGCCCCCGCGACCCGTTTTCCCTCGGTCAACACAGAAAAGGGTGGCCCCTCCTCGCGGAGGGGCCACCCTTTTCTGTTACCACTTATTATATACTTTTTCCGCAAAGCCCAGCAGATTTTCAATTTTCAGCACCGTACCGTCATCCAGCGCCGCTGTGCCGTTAAAGTAGCCGAACACCTGATGCTGGTCGCTGCAAATAATACCCACATTGGTGCAGCTCGCGCGGTCCAGTACCGGGGTAAAGTCCATCTCAAACCGTCCGTCGCTGCTGGTGAATTTCCACGGGCTCATAAAGTCGTCCTTGCCGTCCTTCTGCGGAATTTGGAAAACCAGCTGCTCCAGCTTGTGTGCCGCCCCGTCATAGAACAGCATATTCTCACTGGCGGCACTGGTATCGCCAAAGCCGTACCCAATGTTAAAGCCAAAGGGTTTACCTTCCACCGTGCCGTTGCCGCTGCCCCAGTACCAGGTGTTCTTGTAGGTCCACACGCCCCGGCCCCAGTCCAGGGTGGCATAACTTTCCTCCGGGGTAAAATCGATCACCTGTCCGTCAAATTCCACCTTGCCGGCGGCCCTCATGCAGTTGATCTTCTGGTTGTAGTAAAAAGCCTTTTTGTCCTCCGCAAAGGGCGTCACGATCACCATGGAGTCCTTCGGCTCCTCCGTCAGGGTAAATTCCGCCGTGATCGGTTTCTTATCCATAAAGTTCTGCACCCAGGCCGTCAGCTTCCGGGTGCCGTCCGGCAGCACCTTAAAGCAGAAATCAGCGTTTTTGCGCTTCACCGCCACATCTCCCTCGGCGCTGCTGGCCGGGAAACCGGTCTTTCCGCCAGGGAAAGGATAGATGATATTGCAGGTGTGTTCCCACGACCGGCTAAAATCCAGCAGCGAGAAGCCCAGCAGCCCCATGTAGCTGTTGTCGTCTATGGTCAGCGCCACGCCCCACCGTCCGTTCATGATGAGATAGTAGTCCCATTCCTTGATGCGGTGGGCCGCCGCCTTGATCGCCCGGCGGTCGTACGCCTTGATGAGACGGCGGGCATAGCCTGCCTCGTGCAGTTCGCCCCGCTCGTTCAGCAGCGGGCCATGGTTGGTCAGTTCCTTCTGCATGGGGGTGCCTCCTTCGTTCTGTCATCGGTTTTAGTGGAGAACCGGTTTTTCGCGGGATGCATTTTCGTGGAATTTCTGCAGGGGGCCGGCTCAGGCCGCAGGCCAAACCGTCCTGCGGACGGTTTCAGCGGGCTTCGCCCGCTGGCCCGCCGTTCCGGCGGGCGGCCTGCGGCCCCACCCGCCCCCTGCATCAGCTCCAGTCAGATCTTACGCCTTGGCAGCAGCCTCGTTCAGGGCCTCCATCAGCTTGGGCACATCAATGCCATGGGCCAGGGCGCCCTGCTCGATGTTCTCAAAGTGAGCGGCGGCGCAGCCGATGCACCCCATGCCGAAGCGCTGCAGTACCTCTACGGTAGCAGGATATTTCTGTACGATCTCCATGATGCCCATATCTTTTGTGATCAGCATAATTTATTATCTCCTTGCAGTTAAATTGGAGGAGGCAAACTCCCCTCCCTTAGTATAGTTACTTTTCCCCTATTTGTAAACAGAATCCGAACTTTTTTGCAAAGCTCCCCTTTCCGCCCGCCCGTTCATTGACAAGGGCCGCCGCCATGGTGTAAAATGATGCGGAACAAAGCCCCCGCCGGGGCCAATTTATAAGAAAAGGCACGAGGAACATTATGAAAATGACAACACGCCTGCTGGCCCTGCTGCTGGCACTCTGCATGGTATTTGCCTTTGCCGCCTGCGGCAAAGACCCCAGCAACCCCTCCGACCCGACCGATCCCAGCAATCCCACCACCCCCACCGATCCCGATAACCCCAATCCCGATGAGCCCTCCAAGGAGGAGATCCTCAAGGAACTGCAAAAGACCATGCTGGAAAATACGCTGGCCATGCAGCAGAAGAACAAGGATACCATCGGCTGGCTGTATATCGATGGCACCACCATCAATGATGTGGTGGTCAAGGTCAACTATAACGATGATAACAAGTACTACCTGCGCCGCAATGCCAATGGTGAGAACGATAACGACGGCTGCTACTATGCCGATTTCCGCTGCACCAGCGGCAATCGCTCCACCATCTCGAAGAATACCGTCATCTACGGCCACAACCTGGGCCGGGCCGAAAATGCCCTGCTGACCGACTATGAGAACCATGCCAATGGCCCCAAGTTCGCCCAGCTGCTCAAGTACCAGGATGAGGAATACGCCAAGAGCCATCCCTATATCTATTATTCCACCATCGAAGAGGATATGGTCTGGCAGGTGTTCGCGGTATTCTATACCCCCATTTCCTTCGATTACATCAACCCCAACCCCGCCGATGCCACCTTCAACAGCCTCATCAAAAAGGCCCAGGATCTTTCCTTCTACGATTACGATGTGGATGTGACCAGCAACGATAAGATCCTCACCCTCTCCACCTGCACCTACCGTCTGGCGGATGACACCAAGCTGCACTATCCCAATGATTACCGCTATGTCGTCATGGCCAAGCTGCTGCCCGCCGATGCCGTGCTGGAGGATACCGTTTCCCTCACCGTCACCAAAAACGCCCCGGAAAAGCCCGCCGGTGAATAATTCCCCATCCAATACGGCCCCCTTTCCCACCGGGAGAGGGGGCCCTTTGCGTTCCCCTAAAGCCTCCCCAGTGTAAGGAGTGAGACACCGCACCGCACTGTCCAAAAGCCTCCCCTGTGTAAGGGGAGGTGTCAGCCACACGGCTGACGGAGGGGTTGTTGGCGCAAACTATGCCATCAAACGCCCCGGCGGCGAACCGTATGGACTTTGTACCCTGTAAAATCAGTGCGCCGCCGTCAGGCGCCCACAAATTGGCCCCGCCGGGTAGGCGCTCGGTTTATACCTTTGCAAAAAAGGCCCCGCCCCGCCGCCGGGCCGCCGCAAAAAAGAAAGCCCCTGCCATATGGCAGGGGCCTTGCTTGCTTTTGCAGCCTGGAAATTACAGCTTGCCCAGCTTGGTGCGGCAGCTGCGGCAGACATACTTGTCGTCATAGGTAGCCAGCTCTTCCTTGGAGCCGCAGAAAATGCAGCAGGGCAGGTACTTCTTAAGAATGACCTGATCACCGTCTACATAAATTTCAACATCACTGTGGATGTCGATGCCGAGGGTGCGGCGCAGCTCAACAGGGAGAACGATACGGCCGAGGTTGTCAACTTTTCTTACGATGCCGGTGGATTTCATAGTACAGGTTCCTCCTTAATAAAGTTAGGTGGTTTACTGACGGTTTACAATATCTTCTAATATTCTTGCTTTTTCTCTACCTTGCTACTAAGTGTACTATTATTTTCCATGAAATTCAAGAGGTAATTAACACATTTTCGCAAATCTTGTGGACAATTTTTGCCCCTAATTTGCCGCTTTTTTGGTTATTGTTGCTAAAATTGACAAAGCGCACACAAATTCCGTTATTTTACATAATTCGATAAAACGCATCAAAAAAGGAAAACATTAGCGCAATACGCCTTCGCAAAAGAAAAAAGATGTTGATAATTCATCTCTATTCCCGCCAAATCGCAGAAAGGAGTCCCGCCCATGATGAACGGCATCCTTACCGCCCTGCTCATCTTTTCGGTCGTCACCGCGGCCTTCACCGGCCGGATGGAAGCACTCTCCGCCGCGGCCCTTTCCGGCTGCGGGGAAGCCGTGACCCTGGTCATTACCCTCACCGGCATGCTGTGCCTGTGGAGCGGCCTAATGGAAATTGCCCGCCGCTGCCGCCTTACGGAAGCATTGGCCCGGCTGCTGCGTCCCCTTACCCGGTGGCTGTTCCCCACGGTGCCGCAGGGCAGCCCCGCTATGCAGGCCATCTGCATGAATCTTTCCGCCAATCTGCTGGGTCTGGGCAATGCCGCTACTCCCCTGGGTCTTGCCGCCATGCGGGAGCTGCAAAAGCTGAACCCCCATAAAGCTGCCGCCAGCAATGCCATGGTCACTTTTGTGGCGATGAATACCGCCTCCCTCCAGCTCATCCCCACCACCTGCGCCGTGCTGCGGCAGCAGGCCGGCTCCGCCGCCCCCATGGAGATCCTGCCGGCGGTATGGCTCACCGGGCTTTCGTCGCTGGCCGTGGTCCTGCTGCTGGACCGCCTGCTGCGCGGGAAGCCCCACCGGCCGGAATAAAGGCAGGCTCGCGCAGGGGGTGGGGCGCCCTTCACCCCATCCGCAAATTTCACCAAAAGGGAGGACATTCCATGTCATTCAGCGCCTGGCTCATCCCGCTGCTCATCACCGGCCTGTTCAGCTGGGGTCTCTGCTCCGGGGTCGATGTGTTCGATTGCTTTTTGCAGGGCGCCAAAGAGGGCCTCAAAACCGCCGCCTCCATTACCCCGGCTTTGGTCTGCCTGCTTACGGTGGTCACCATGTTCCGCCACAGCGGCACCCTGGATGTCCTCACCGGCTTCCTTCGCCCCATGGCTCAGCTTATCGGCTTCCCGGCGGAGGTGCTGCCATTGGCCCTGCTGCGGCCGGTCTCCGGCAGCGGCGGTACCGCCCTGCTGCACCAGCTGCTGGAGGAATACGGCCCGGATAGCTTCATCGGGCGGGGGGGCAGTGTGTTGGCCGCCGCCTCAGAGACAACCTTCTACGCCATCGCGGTCTACTACGGCGCGGCGGGGATCCGCCGCACTCGCCATACCCTGGCCGCTGCCCTCACCGGGGATCTGACCGCGGCGCTGGTCAGTGCCCTCGCGGTTTCGCTGCTCCTCGGCCGGTAGCCGCCGTGAGCCAGCCGCCCGCAGGGCGTTTTGGCTGCGCCAAAACCCGCGGCTCCGCCGCCGAAGCCGTCCTCCGGACGGCTTGCCCTGCGGGCGCTCCGCTCCCGGCTGGCCTCCTCCCCCTATCCACCCGCTCCTCCTCACAATTTTTTAACAAAATCGCCACATTCGGCGCTATGCAAAAGGCCCCGCCGGTGCTATAATGTAGGTTAGAAAACTATACATTCGCTTGACAAGGACACACACGCTTTTGCGTCGGACGCAACCTCCGCTCCTGTCGTGCTGACCCTGCGCATTACTTCGGGCAGCCCTCCCCGCTGCGGTGCGTCCTCCTTTCCCCACAAGGTCTTACGACCTTGCAGGGACCCCAAGTGAAAATCGGCGCTGACAGCGTCATCGTCCTTGACATACGCCAGTATGCCGTCGTCCTCTTCCTTGTCATCATCCGGTTTTCTCTCGCCGAAAAGTCCTGTGGAGTTTTTGCGCGGGAGAAATGGCGCCAGAGGAAGCGCGGAGCGGCAGGCAGGCTGGCGCCTGTCAACGCGACGCGCAATGTCAGGCGGCATTTATGCCCGCAAAAACCGTATGTGCTCTTGTTAAGCGAAGGTAACCTGTAAGGAGGAAATAGCAATGATGGACAAGATCCTGGTAGCCGATGACGACCTGAATATCTGCGAACTGCTGCGCCTCTACCTGGAAAAGGAGGGCTTCGAGGTGGTAATGGCCCATGATGGCGAGGAAGCCGTGGCCAAGTTTGAGAGCGAAAAGCCCTCCCTCATCCTCCTGGATATCATGATGCCCAAGCTGGATGGCTGGCAGGTCTGCCGGCAGATCCGCCAGAAGAGCGACTGCCCCATCATCATGCTCACCGCCAAGGGCGAAACCTTCGATAAGGTGCTGGGCCTGGAGCTGGGCGCCGATGACTATGTGGTCAAGCCCTTCGATACCAAGGAGATCGTGGCCCGCATCAAGGCGGTCCTGCGCCGCAGCAGCCCCGCCGGCCCCGCCGAAGGCGAGGTCAAGGAGGTCAGCTACGATAAACTCACCGTCAATATGACCCGCTACGAGCTCAAAGTGGATGGCAAGGTCGTGGATGCCCCGCCCAAGGAGCTGGAGCTCCTGTTCCACCTGGCCAGCCACCCCAACCGCGTCTTCACCCGCGATCAGCTGCTGGATGAGGTCTGGGGCTTTGAGTACTACGGTGATAGCCGCACCGTCGATGTCCACATCAAGCGCCTGCGTGAAAAGCTGGAGGGCGTCAGCGATCAGTGGAGCCTCAAGACCGTCTGGGGCGTCGGCTATAAGTTCGAGGTCAAGGAATAAGAATGAAAACATCGCAGAAGACCCTGATGGGCAAGTACTATTCGGTGTGCTGCGCCATCATTCTGCTCAGTATGGTGCTGGTCGGCTCCATCTTTATGGTGCTGGCCAATGACTACCTGCGGGAGGAAAAGATCAGCCTGCTGGAGAAAAATGTGACCCAGGCCGCCCGCCTCACCATGGAAAATTACGCCGCCCACGAGTACCGCTATGTCAGCAGCGATACTCTTCAGCCGGTGTACGCGGTGCTGGGCTCCGCTATCGAAGCCGACATCTACCTCTCCGATAATAAGGGCAATATCCTCATCATGGCCCATACTACCGAGAGCGCCATCCCCCAGTCGGTGCCGCAGGCCGTTCTGGATAGTCTCTCCCGCACCGGCAGCTATCAGGGCTCCGTGGTCATGGCCGGCACCGGGGAAGACCCCCAGTACGCCGTGGCCACCCCCGTGGTGGATGAAAACGGCCTTCTGGTGGGCGCCGTGATGGCCACCGCCCGGGCCGCCAACCGTGCTCTGGCCGGCGATATGCTCCAGATGTTCCTCATCGCGGCCATCGTGGTGCTGGTAGTCAGCTTTATTGTCATCTATTTTGTCACCACCAGCCTGGTGAACCCCCTGCGGCAGATGGCCGCCGCTACCCGTGCCTTTGCCAAGGGCGATTTCTCGGTCCGGGTGCCGGTGGAGGGCGATGATGAGATCGGGCGGCTGGCTTCCGCCTTCAATAACATGGCCACCGAGCTGGCCCTCACCGAATCGGTGCGCCGCAGCTTTACCGCCAATGTCAGCCACGAATTAAAGACCCCCATGACCACCATCGGCGGCTTTGTCGATGGCATTCTGGACGGCACCATCCCGCCGGAGCGGCAGAACCACTATCTGCGCATCGTCTCCAGCGAGGTCCAGCGCCTTTCCCGCCTGGTGCGCAATATGCTTACCCTCAGCCAGATCGAGGTCGGCGAGCGCACCATCCAGCCCACCGAGGTGGAGATCACCTCCCTTGTCACCAATACCCTGCTGGGCTTTGAGCAGCGGCTGGAGGAAAAGCACATCGAGGTGGAGGGCCTGGATACCGACCGCTACTGGGTGCTGGCCGATGCCGACCTCATCCAGCAGGTGGTGTATAATCTCATCGATAATGCCGTCAAATTTGTCAATGAAGGGGGCAAGCTCTCCTTCGACTTTTATACCGAGGGCGAGAATATCATGGTAGCGGTACGCAATACCGGCTCCGGTGTTCTGCCGGAGGAGATCCCGCGGCTTTTTGACCGCTTTTATAAGACCGACCGCAGC
>CALERQ010000190.1 GCA_937907305.1 uncultured Clostridia bacterium
TCTCTTTAAGGCCTCCGGCTTTTCGGTGCGGTTTGACGGCTATACCCGCCTGTATACCGAGGCGGTGGATAACGAGGAGGAGCAGGGAACCAATCTGCCCCGGCTGGAGGAGGGTGAGCACCTGACCCTGAAGGAGCTGAAGCCCAACCAGCACTTTACCCAGCCGCCCCCCCGGTATACCGAAGCGACGCTGATCCGGGAGCTGGAGGAAAACGGCATAGGCCGCCCCAGCACCTACGCGCCCACCCTTTCCACCATACTGCAGCGCGGCTATGTGGAGCGGGAGGGCAAGGCCCTGAAGCCCACCATAGTGGGGGAGACGGTGACCCGCCTGATGAAGGAACAGTTCGGCAAGATAGTGGATGTGAAATTCACCGCCGAGATGGAGCAGGAGCTGGATGAGGTAGAGACCGGCAAGACCGAATGGGTGGGTATGATGCACCACTTCTATGATGACTTTACCGATATGCTGCAGAGTGCCGAAAAGAACATGGAAGGCACCAAGATGAAGATCCCCGATGAGGAGACCGACATAGTGTGCGAGCTGTGCGGCCGCAAGATGGTGGTGCGCCACGGCAAATACGGCAAGTTCCTGGCCTGCCCGGGCTTTCCGGAGTGCAAGAACACCAAGACCCTGCAGCAGGAGACCCCCGGCAGCTGCCCCCGCTGCGGCAAAAAGGTGCTGGCCAAAAAATCCAAGACGGGACGCACCTACTACGGCTGCGAGGATAACCCCAAGTGCGGCTTTATGACCTGGGATATTCCGCTGGCGGAAAAGTGCCCCCAGTGCGGCAGCAGTTTATTTAAGACCACAGGACGGGTGAAGATGATCCACTGCCTGAAAGAGGGCTGTGGCTACGAGAAGAGTGCGAAATAATGAGTAAAGTTTCTGTAATAGGGGCCGGGCTGGCCGGGTGCGAAGCCGCCTGGGCACTGGCCAGGCGCGGCATTGATGTGACGCTGTACGAAATGAAGCCGGTGAAGTATTCCCCGGCGCACCACTACGAGGGCTTTGCGGAGCTGGTGTGCTCCAATTCCCTGAAGGCGATGCGGCTGAATTCCGCGGCGGGACTGCTGAAGGCCGAAATGAAGGCGATGGATTCGCTGGTGGTGCGCTGCGCCGAACAGACCGCGGTGAGTGCCGGCGGAGCCCTGGCGGTGGACCGGGAGGCCTTTAGCGATGCGATGACCAAAGCCATACGGGAGCTGCCGAATGTGACGGTGGTGACCGGCGAGGTGACTGAGCTCCCGGCGGGGGATGTCATAGTGGCCAGCGGGCCGCTGACCAGCGAGGCGCTTTCCGAAGCGATCGGGCGGCTGTGCGGGGAGAAGTACCTGAGCTTTTATGACGCCTCCGCGCCGATCGTTACCAAAGATTCCATTGATATGGAGCGGGTGTACTTTGCCACCCGGTACGACCGGGGCGAGGCGGACTATATCAACTGCTCCTTCAATAAGGAGGAGTATGAGGCGTTCCATGAAGCGCTGGTGAATGCCAAAAGCGTGGAGCTGCATGAATTTGAGAAAGAGTACTTTAAGGTATACGAGGGCTGTATGCCCATAGAGGTGCTGGCAAAGCGCGGCCTGGATACCATGCGGTATGGGCCCTTGCGCCCGGTGGGGCTGCGGGACCCCCGCACCGGACACCGCCCCTGGGCCAATATCCAGCTGCGGCGGGAAAACGCCGATGGCACCATGTATAATATCGTGGGGTTCCAGACCAACCTGCTGTTCCCGGAGCAGAAGCGGGTCTTTTCGATGATCCCGGGGCTGGAAAATGCGGAATTTGTGCGGTACGGCGTGATGCACCGCAATACCTTCCTGGATTCGCCCCGGCTGCTGGATGGATTTTTCCGGCTGAAAAAAGAGCCGAGGATCAGCTTTGCCGGACAGATGACCGGTGTGGAGGGGTATATCGAATCCGCCGCGAGCGGGATACTGGCGGCGTACGCGGTGGCCGACCGGCTGCAGGGCAAGGAGCCGCTGCTGCCCCCGCCCGAAACGATGATGGGCGCCCTGTGCCGGTATATCAGCGATGAGAGCGTGGAGGATTTCCAGCCGATGGGCAGCAATATGGGCATTCTGCCGCCGTTGCCGGAACTGATAAAGGGCAAACAGGAGCGCTACCAGGCCATGGCCGACCGGGCGGTGGCCGCGATGGAATCTTACCGGAAAGCGAGGGAAGAACGATGAGAATTATAGTGGATGCCTACGGCGGGGATAACGCCCCGGAGGCGGTACTGCGGGGCTGCCGCATGGCGGCGGATCAATGGAAGTGTGAGATCGTACTGACCGGCGACGGCGAAAAGCTGCGCGCCAAGGCGGCGGAGCTGGGTGTTTCGCTGGAGGGGATGACCATAGCGGAGGCCCCGGATATCTTCCCGATGGAAGCGGAGCCGACTGCCATTATGAAACAGTACAAGGACAGCAGCATGGCGCGCGGTTTGCAGATGCTGGCGGACGGTGAGGGCGAAGCCTTTGTTTCGGCCGGTAGCACCGGCGCGCTGGTGGTGGGCGGTACGCTCATCGTTAAGCGCATCAAGGGCGTGAAGCGCCCGGCCATCGGTACCTTGGTGCCCTGCAAGGACGGCTGCTTTATGATGCTGGATTCCGGCGCGAACCACGACTGCCGCCCCGAAATGCTGCGGCAGTTTGGGCTGATGGGTTCGGTGTATATGAAGCGCATCCTGGGGGTGCCGAACCCCCGTGTGGGACTGGTGAATATCGGTGTGGAAGAAACCAAGGGCACCGAATTGCAGGTGGAGGCCTACGGCCTGATGAAAGAGGCCGGGTATAACTTCATCGGCAATGTGGAAGCGCGTGAGGTGCCGCTGGGCGGCTGCGATGTGGCGGTGTGCGACGGCTTTACCGGGAATATCATCCTGAAGACCACCGAGGGCCTGGCCAAGCTCTTTATGAGCGAGATCAAGGGGATCTTTATGAAATCGCTGCCCAATAAGCTGGCGGCCGCGGTGGTGAAGAAGGACCTGGGTGCCTTTAAGCGGAAGTTTGATTCGGCTGAATACGGCGGAGCCCTGCTGCTGGGCACCAAAAAGCCGGTCATTAAGGCGCACGGCAGCAGCGATGCCAAGGCCTTCTACAATGCCATACGGCAGGCCATCAGCTGCTGTGAGAACAATATCATCGGCGAGATGGAAAGCCAGCTGGCCGCCGAGACCGCCGAGGCGGAATAAATTATATCCAAGTAAAAGAGGGTGCAGTTATGTCCATGGAGGCTTTGCAGGAGAGGATCGGGTACCGCTTTAAGGATGCGGCGCTGCTGGAGCGTGCGCTGATCCATTCTTCCTACGCCAATGAAAGCCGGCAGAAAATAGAGTGCAACGAGCGGATGGAGTTCCTGGGAGACGCGGTGCTTTCCATCATTGTGGCGGATCATATCTTCCATAAGTTCCACCTGGCGGAGGGCGACCTGACCAGAATTCGCGCGAGCCTGGTGTGTGAAAAGAGCCTGTTTGAATTCGCCCAGAAGATACAGCTGGGCCAGGAGCTGCTGCTGGGCCACGGCGAGGAGCAGACCGGCGGCCGGGAGCGGCCCTCGGTGGTGAGCGACGCCTTTGAGGCGCTGATCGCCGGCATATACCTGGATGGAGGGCTGGAAGCGGCCCGGCGGTTTGTGCTGCCCTTTGTGGAGGAGGACCTGACCCACGAGGCGGCGCCCTTTGTGGACTACAAGACCCGTCTGCAGGAGATCATCCAGAAGAACCCGGAGGAACGGGTGGAGTATGTGCTGGTTTCCGCCGAAGGGCCGGACCACGATAAAAAGTTTGTGGTGGAGGTACACCTGAACAGCAATGTGATAGGCCGTGGCGCGAGCCGCAGCAAAAAGGGCGCCGAGCAGGCCGCCGCGCATGAAGCGCTGACCCTGATGGGCGAGGACTGAAAACAAAAAATGAGCCGGTATTCCGTAAAAGGAGTACCGGCTTGTAGCTTTTATTGGGGAGTTACAGCAGGTTGCCATTGGTGCGCACGGTGACAACCCGCAGGGGGATCGCCTTGCCGCTGGCGGCCAGGGCGGTGCGGGCGGCATGTTCCAGCCCGCCGCAGCAGGGCACCTCCATGCGCAGCAGGGTGACGCTTTGGATGGAATTAGCTGCGAGAATGGCAGTGAGCTTTTCGGTGTAGTCGCAGGCATCCAGCTTGGGACAGCCAATGAGGGTGACACGCCCCTGCATGAAGTCCCGGTGGAAATCGGCATAGGCGTAGGCGGTGCAGTCGGCGGCGATGAGCAGATGCGCGCCGGAAAAGCAGGGGGCAGCCGGAGAAATCAGGCGGATCTGGCAGGGCCACTGGGCCAGCTGGGAGGGGGCAGTGCCATCCCCGGTGGGAGCGGCTTGACGCTGGAACAGCCGAGTGGCGGAACCTGGGCAGCCGTGGAGGGTGGCTTTTTTCTGCGCCATGTGCTGCTGCACGGCGGCTTCATCATAGGCGGCGGCTTCGCGCTCCACAAAGGTGATGGCCCCGGTGGGGCAGGCGGGCAGGCAGTCGCCCAGGCCGTCGCAGTAGTCATCGCGCAGCAGGCGGGCCTTGCCCTCCACCATGCCGATGGCACCTTCATGGCAGGCAGCGGCGCAGATGCCGCAGCCGGTGCATTTTTCTTCATCTATCTGGATAATTCTACGGATCATAGAACGACCTCCCTGCGGTGATGGGATCATTATACCGCAAATGCGGGGAAGAGAAAAGATTTTCTTGTGAAAAGGACAAAAAAGGAGTATAATATTACCCTATAATGAGTTAGCATGCAATTTACCCCAAAACGAGAGAAACCTGACAGGACAGGAGGAGATGCCATGAAGCTGAAAGCGGTGGAAATGCAGGGGTTCAAATCCTTCCCGGACCGCACAAAGCTGACCTTCGATGACGGGATCACGGTCATTGTGGGGCCCAACGGCAGCGGCAAAAGCAATATCAGCGACGCCATCAAGTGGGTGTTCGGTGAGCAATCGGTGAAGAGCCTGCGCGGCGCCAAGATGGAGGATGTTATTTTCGGCGGGTCCATCAGCCGCAAGCCGACCGGCTTTGCATGGGTGAGCCTGTTTATTGATAATACCGACCGCAGCATTGATATCGACAGCGACGAGTTGATCATCACCCGGCGGCTGTACCGCAGCGGAGAAAGCGAGTACCGCATCAATAATAACCCGGTGCGCCTGCGGGATATCAATGAGATGTTTATGGATACCGGCCTGGGCCGGGACGGCTATTCGGTCATTGAGCAGGGCAAGATCGCGGAGATCGTGAGCGCGAAAAGCACCCAGCGGCGGGAAATTTTTGAGGAAGCCGCAGGGATCTCCCGGTTCCGCTACCGCAAGACCGAAGCGGAGCGCAAGCTGCAGCAGGCTGAGGATAACCTGGTACGCCTGCGGGATATCATGCAGGAGCTGGAGGACCGGGTAGGCCCCCTGAAGGCCCAAAGCGAAAAGGCCAAGCAGTATGTGGTGCTGGCGGGGGAAAAGAAATCGCTGGAGATCAGCCTGTGGCTGGAGCAGCTGGCCAAACTGGGCCGGCAGCTGGCGGAGCTGGAGGACAAGACCCTGCTGGCTGCCAATGACCGCACCACTGCCCAAAAGCGGCTGGATGAGATCGAGCGGGAACTGGAGGAGATCCAGCGGAAAACGCAGGACGCGAACCTGTATATCGAGCATAAGCGTGAGCGCATCAAAGAATACGAGGACGCCATTTCCCAAGCAAAGGTAGATGCTGCAGTCAAGCAGAATACCATCGATCATAATAACGATACCATTGCCGAGCTGGAAAAGGAGCTGGAACGCAGCGAGCTTTCCGCCGGGGAGCTGGAGGAAAAGCTGACTGCCCTGCGGGAGGATTACCAAAACCGCCAGGACGAGGCCCAAAAGACCCGCGAAGCCCTGGAGGGGGGCCAAAAGGCGCTGGAGGCCCAGCGGCAGGAGGAGCACCGTCTAGCAGCGGAACAAAGCGCGCTGGCGCTGCAAAAGGAGGAGCTGCAGGGGCAGATCCACCGGGCGGAGCTTTCGGCCGAGACAGCCGGAACGCTGGCCGAGGAAACGGTGACCCGCCTGGAAGCGCTGCGCGGACAGGCCAAGGACAAGGATGAAAACCTGAGCCGCCTGCGGGAAGAACTGGCCGGACATAAGGCATTTGCCGAAGAGCTGCAGGAGCGGCTGCAAAGCCTGCAGAACAGCAAGAACGGCTACCTGTATAAGCTGAAAAGCCGCAGCGATAAGCAGGCCGAGGTGGAAAGCCGCCAGCGCAACAGTGAAAAGCTGGCCGGTGAGAAACTGCAGCGCGCGCAGGTGCTCTCCGACCTGGAAAAGAACTACGAGAGCTTTAATAACAGCGTCAAGTTTGTGATGAAGCAGGCCGGCGCGGGTGCCCTGCGGGGCATCGTCGGTCCGGTCTCCAGCCTGATCAAGACCGAAAACCGCTATTCCACCGCGGTGGAGATCGCGCTGGGCGCGGCGATCCAGAATATAGTGGTGCAGGATGAGGGCGCGGCCAAGCGGGCCATTGCCCTGCTGAAGGAGCGGGGCGCCGGACGGGCCACCTTCCTGCCGCTGACCAATATCAAAGCGAACCCTGTAAGAGAAAACGACCTGGCTGCCCGGGGCGGCTATGTGGGTTTGGCCAGCGGGCTGGTGCAGTGCGATGACCGTTACCGCATGGTGATGGATTCCCTGCTGGGGCGCACCATCGTGGCGGAGGACATTGATGCCGCAACCGCCATTGCCAAGGCGTACAGCTACCGCTACCGGGTGGTGACGCTGGACGGCCAGGTGGTGAATGCCGGCGGCTCGCTGACCGGTGGTTCTGTCAATAAGAACGCGTCCATTCTTTCCCGCCGGGGAGAGATAGACGCCCTGACCGCCGAGGCGAAAAAGTACGCAAAGCAGGCGGAGGAGCTGGAGGCCCAGCTGACCGAGCTGCGCCGGGAGACCGATACCATCCAGGCGACGGTGGACGGCATAGAGGCGGAGGAAAAGACCGCGCGGGAGGATCTCATTTCCGCCCAGACGCTGGTGGACCGCCTGACCGCCAATGTGGAGGAAGCCGAACGCCTGAATGAGCAGGCGCTGCGGGAATACGATGACCTGACTGCCCGTGTGGAGCAGCTGCGTCAGCAGAAGATCACAGGCGGCGAGCTGGTGAAGAAGCTGACCGAGGAGGTAGAGCGGTTGACCCGGCTTTCGGCCGAGGGCATGGCTGCCCACGAAGCGCTGACCGCGGCCATCACCGAAGCGGCCGAAAAGGTGACTGCCCTGCAGATGGAGGACATCGCCCGGCAGAAGGACTGTGAAGCTGCCCAGATGGCGATTGAGCAGATGGAGGGCCAGCAAAGCGGCAGTGAGGCCGCCCTGGCCGCCCTGCGGGAACGGCAGGAGCAGCTGAAAAAGGATAACGAGGCCATCCGGGAGGAGATCGAGCGGATCACCGCCGGGGCGCAAAGCGGCAGCAGCGAGATCGAGGAGCTGCGCCGGGATATCAAGGATGCCGACGCACAGCGTGACCAGCTGGAAATGCGCCGCAATATCCTCTCCAAGGAAAACAGCGAGGTGATCTCCCGCCGGGAGGCGGCTGCCAGCGAGTTGCTGCGCCTGAAGGAAAAGAGCGAAGGCATGCAGGAACAGCAGAACAGCATCAGCACCAAGATGTGGGAAGAATATGAGCTGACCCGCAGCGAAGCGGCCGAGCAGGCCATCCCGCTGGAGGATGTGGGGGCGGCGCAGAAGCGCCTTTCCGAACTGCGCGGCAAGATCCGGGCGCTGGGTGCCGTGAATGTGGCGGCCATTGAAGAATACGAGGAAGTGAGCGGCCGGTATCGCTTTATGAAGGAGCAGATAGACGATGCCGAAAACGCCAAGAAGGAGCTGACGCGGCTTATCACCGAGCTTTCGGCCCAGATGAGCGCCATCTTTACCGAGCGCTTTGCGGGCATCAACCGCTACTTTGGTGAGATCTTCCGGGAGCTCTTTGGCGGCGGACATGCCGAGCTGCGCCTGACCGATGCCACTGATCCCCTGGAGACGGGCATCGAGATCATTGTGCAGCCGCCCGGCAAGATCATCAAGAATCTTTCCGCCCTTTCCGGCGGCGAGCAGGCCTTTGTGGCCATCTGCATCTATTTTGCCATCCTGCGTGTCAATCCCGCACCGTTTGTTCTCATCGATGAGATAGAAGCGGCGCTGGACGATGTGAATGTCGGCAAGTTTGCCGCCTACCTGCACCGCATGACCGACCATACCCAGTTTATTTCCATTACCCACCGGCGCGGCACCATGGAACAGGGCGATGTGCTGTACGGCGTCACCATGGAGGAGGAAGGTATTTCTAAGCTGCTGCGGCTGGATGTGGCCGAGATGGAAAAGAAATTTGGCAAGAGCCTGAACTAAGGAGAACCAATGGGATTTTTTGATATTTTCCGCAAAAGCGTAAAGAAAACCAAGCAGAACCTGAGCCTGGAGCTGGATAATTTCTCCGGAAAGATCACCGCCGATACCCTGGAGGAGCTGGAGGAGATCCTCATCCTGGCTGATGTGGGCGTGACCACGGCGGGCAAGATCTGCTCCAAGCTGGGCGAGCGCATCAAGCGCCGGAATATTGATTCCACCGAGCTGCGGGAGAATCTCTGCGAGATCGTGACCGAGCTGATGGAACCGGATGAGCCGCTGGTGATGGAAACTAAGCCCAGCGTGGTGCTGGTGGTCGGTGTCAATGGTGTGGGTAAGACTACATCCATCGGCAAGCTGGCCTACTGGCTGCAGGGGCAGGGCAAAAAGGTGCTGTTGGGCGCGGCGGATACCTTCCGGGCGGCGGCTGGCGAGCAGCTGGGCGTCTGGGCAGAGCGGGTAGGCTGCCAGATGATAAAGCATGCCGAGGGTGCCGACCCCGCAGCGGTGGTGTACGATAGCATCACTGCCGCCAAGGCCAGAAATGTGGATGTGCTGATCTGCGATACGGCGGGCCGCCTGCACACCAAGAAAAACCTGATGGAGGAGCTGGCCAAGATAGACCGTGTGCTGGAGCGGGAAGCCCCCGGCTGCAGCCGTGAAACGCTGCTGGTGCTGGATGCCACCACCGGACAGAACGGGCTGAACCAGGCGCGGGAATTTGCCGCGGCCTGCGGTGTCACCGGCATTATCCTTACTAAGCTGGACGGCACCGCCAAGGGCGGCGTGGCCATCGCCATCCGGGATCAGCTGGGGCTGCCCATCAAGTTTGTGGGTACCGGCGAGAGCATTGGGGATCTGACCCCCTTCAGCGCCGCAGAATTTGCCCGGGCGCTGCTGCTGAATGAGGACGAGGAATGAAACTGATATTAGCGACTAAAAACAAGCACAAAGTGGAGGAATTCCAGCGCATCCTGGCTCCGCTGGGCTGGCAGGTCATCCCGCAGGATGCCGTATGCCCGCCGGACCTGGATATCGAGGAAACAGGGAAGACCTTTGCCGAAAATGCTTATCTTAAGGCGATGGGCATTTACCGGACCACCGGCCTGCCCACCGTGGCGGATGATTCCGGCCTGTGTGTGGATGCCCTGAACGGCGAGCCGGGGGTGTATTCTGCCCGCTACGCCGGGGAGGGGCACGATTCCGCCGCCAATAATGCCAAGCTGCTGTGGGAGATGGAAAAAATCCCGGATGAAAGGCGCGCGGCACGGTTTGTCTGCGCCATCTGCGCGGTGTTTGGGGAGGATGACATCGTGCGGTGCGAGGGTGCCTGCGAAGGCACCATTGCCCACCGGCTGCACGGACAGAACGGCTTTGGGTATGACCCGCTGTTTATGGTAGGGGAGAAGAGCTTTGCAGAGTTGGACGGCCCCGCCAAGGATGCCATCAGCCACCGGGGACGGGCGCTGGCGGTGCTGTATGAGAAACTGAAAGACAGAAAAGAAGGAGAATGATATGATGGATTCCAAAACAAGAGCCAAGCTGCGCTCCTACGCCAATACGGTGGAGGCGATTCTGCAGGTGGGCAAAAACGGCATGGGCGAGGCCCTGCAAAAGCAGGTGGATGACGCCCTGACTGCCCGGGAGCTCATCAAGCTGACGGTGCTGGAAACCGCCCCGGAGACCCCCAGGGAGATGGCGGCGACCCTGGCGGAGGCCACTGGTGCCGAAGTGGTGCAGGTGGTGGGCCGCAAGGTGACCCTGTACCGCAAAAACCCCGAAAAGACCATCATCGACCTGCGGTAACGGAGGGGAGAAAAGTGGCAAGAATCGGTTTTTACGGCGGCACCTTCAATCCCATTCATCTGGGCCATGTGGGGGTATGCCGTCAGGCGGTAAAGCAGCTGCGGCTGGATTGCCTGCATGTCATCCCCACCTTTATTCCGCCGCATAAGGCTTCGCCCGATCTGGCGGCGGGGGAGGATCGACTGGAAATGTGCCGGCTGGCTCTGCAGGGGCTGCCGAACATCCTGGCGGATGACTATGAACTGACCCGAGGCGGCGTCAGCTATACCATCGAGACCATGCGGCATATGCGGGGACTTTACCCGGAGGACGACTTTTACCTCATCATGGGCACGGATAACTACCTGACCTTTACCATGTGGCGGGAATGGCAGGCGCTGGGCAGAATGTGCACGCTGGCGGTGGCCAGCCGGGAAGAGGACGATAAGGAAGCCCTCTATCAGCAGGCCCGCCTGCTGGCGCGGGAAGGGGTGCTCAGCATCTTTTTGGATAATCCCGTGCGGGTGGTGTCCTCCACCGAAATAAGAGAGCGGCTGAAAAATGGTATGCCCTGCGGGGATCTTTCGCCTGCGGTGGCGGAATACATTGCCGCCCACGGCCTGTATAGGGGGGAGGACCAATGACCCGGCAAGAAATGAGGGAAGCCATCCGTCCGCTGATGAGCGAGGAGCGCTACCGCCATTCCCTGGGGGTGGAAAAGGAAGCGGAGCGCTTGGCCCGCCGCTGGGGAGAAGACCCCGAAAAGGCGGCGATAGCGGGCATCCTGCATGACTGCTGTAAGGAAATGCCCCTCCCGGAAGCATTGCAAATCATGGGGCGAAGTGCTATAATGACCGAAATCGATTTTAGGGAGCAGCCGCAGCTCATCCATGGCTTCGCGGCGGCGGAAATTCTGGGGCGCTACGGTGTCCGTGATAAGGATATCGAAAATGCGGTGCGCTACCACACCACCGGCCGGGCCGGTATGAGCCGCCTGGAAAAGATCGTGTACCTGGCGGACCTGACCGAGGAGGGGCGACACTACCCCGATGTGGCCGAGATGCGCCGCTGGGCCAATCGCTCCCTGGATGGGGCGATGCTGTACGCGCTGTGCTATACCATCGGCAAGCTGTGCCGCCGGAAAAGCCCCCTCTGCCGGGAAAGCTGGCAGGCCTACAATGAATATGTAAAACTCTGCAAGGAGGAAAAAGAATGAATTCCAAAGAACTTGCTCTTTCTATCGCCAAATTCCTGGATAGCAAAAAGGCGACCGACCTGGAGGTCATCCAGATCGGTGAGCTGACCACCATCGGGGATTACTTTGTGGTGGCCACCGCCAGCAATACCACGCTGGTCAAATCGCTGTGCGAGGATCTGGATGAATACCTGGGCCGCCAGGGCATCGAGCCCAAGCGCATCGAGGGCCGCAGCTCCGCCCAGTGGATCCTGATGGATTACCGCGATGTCATCGTGCATATTTTCTATGCCGAGACCCGCAATTTTTACAGCATCGACCGTGTATGGGCCGATGCCCCCCGCCTGCCGCTGGAGCTGGAAGGCGAGAAAAAATAAATTTGTATTATATCAAGCGCCCAAAGCGCCGAATGAGGTTGGGAGGACAGACCGTTGAAACACGAATTTAAGGAAATTGAACCGAAGTGGCAAAAAAAATGGGAAGAAGCCCATGTATTCCATGCCGAAAATGACTACACCAAGCCCAAATACTACGCGCTGGTGGAGTTCCCGTACCCTTCCGGGCAGGGACTGCATGTCGGCCATCCGCGCTCCTACACCGCGCTGGATATCGTAGCCAGAAAGCGCCGGATGCAGGGCTATAATGTGCTGTACCCCATGGGCTGGGATGCCTTCGGCCTGCCCACCGAAAATTTCGCCATTAAAAACCACATTCACCCGGAGATCGTCACCGCGCAGAATGTGGCCCACTTTAAGGCCCAGCTCAAGAGTCTCGGCCTTTCCTTCGATTGGGACCGGGAGATCAATACCACCGACCCCGGCTACTACAAGTGGACCCAGTGGATCTTCCTCCAGCTTTTCAAGCACGGCCTGGCCTACAAAAAGGAGATGTCCGTCAACTGGTGCACCAGCTGCAAGTGCGTGCTGGCCAATGAGGAAGTGGTCAACGGCGTGTGCGAGCGCTGCGGCAGCGAGGTCATCCACAAGGTAAAGAGCCAGTGGATGCTGAAGATCACCGCCTATGCCCAGCGCCTTATTGATGACCTCTCCGATGTCAACTACCTGGAGCGGGTCAAGACCTCCCAGATCAACTGGATCGGCCGCTCCACCGGCGCTGAGGTTGAATTTGATACCACCGGCGGCGATAAGCTGCTCATCTATACCACCCGTCCCGATACCCTCTTCGGCGCTACCTACATGGTCATGTCGCCGGAGCACCCTTACATCGAAAAGTGGGCGGATCGCATCACCAATATGGATGCCGTCCGGGAGTATCAGGAGGTTTCCGCCCGCAAGTCCGATTTTGAGCGTACCGAAATGGCCAAGGATAAGACCGGCGTGCGGCTGGAGGGCGTGGCGGCTATCAATCCCGTCAATGGCAAAGAGATCCCCATCTTTATTTCCGATTATGTTCTGATGAGCTACGGCACCGGCGCCATCATGGCGGTGCCCGGCCACGATACCCGTGACTGGGAGTTCGCCAAGAAGTTCGGCCTGCCTATCATTGAGGTCGTAAAGGGCGGCGATGTGGAAAAGGAAGCCTTTACCGATTGCGCTACAGGCATTATGGTCAATTCCGGTTTCCTGGATGGCCTGACCGTGGAGGAAGCCAAAAAGGCTATTATCAAGTGGCTGGAGGAGCAGAAGAAGGGCGAGACTAAGGTCAATTACAAGCTGCGTGACTGGGTATTCTCCCGCCAGCGTTATTGGGGCGAGCCCATCCCGCTGGTGAATTGCCCCAAGTGCGGCTGGGTGGCCATCCCCGAAAGCGAGCTGCCCCTGCGCCTGCCCGAGGTGGAAAGCTACGAGCCCACCGATAATGGCGAATCCCCGCTGGCCAAGCTGACCGACTGGGTAAAGACCACCTGCCCCTGCTGCGGCGGCCCCGCCGAGCGCGAGACCGATACCATGCCCCAGTGGGCCGGTTCCTCGTGGTACTTCCTGCGCTACTGCGACCCGCACAATGTAAATGCCCTGGCCGCCAAGGAAGCGCTGGACTACTGGATGCCGGTAGACTGGTACAACGGCGGTATGGAGCACACTACCCTGCACCTTTTGTACTCCCGCTTTTGGCACAAGTTCCTGTATGATATCGGCGTCGTTTCCTGCAAGGAGCCCTATGCCAAGCGTACCAGCCACGGCATGATTCTGGGTGAGAACGGCGAGAAGATGAGCAAATCCCGCGGCAATGTGGTAAATCCCGATGATGTGGTGGCCCAGTACGGTGCCGATACCCTGAGAATGTATGAGATGTTCATCGGCGATTTTGAAAAGACCGCCCCCTGGAACACCTCCTCCATCAAGGGCAGCAAGCGCTTCCTGGAGCGTGTGGCCGCCCTCACCGATATGATGACCCCCGAGGAAGGCTATTCCCCCGAACTGGAGAGCAGCTTCCACAAGATGATCAAAAAGGTCAGCGAGGATATCGAGGGCCTGAAGTGCAATACCGCCATCGCCGCGATGATGAGTGTGCTGAATGAAATTTACGATAAAGGCAGCGTGACCCGCGGCGAGCTGATGACCTTCATCACCCTGCTCAATCCCTTCGCCCCCCATCTCACCGAGGAGATCAACGAAGTGCTGGGCAATAAGGAAATGTTGGCACGGGCCAAGTGGCCGGAGTACGACCCCGCCAAATGCGTGGATGCCGCCGTGGAGATCGCGGTGCAGGTCAGCGGCAAGATCAAGGCCCGCCTCATGATCCCCACCGACAGCACCGAGGAAGCGGTAAAGGCGCTGGTAATGGCCGATGCCAATGTGCAGGCTGCTCTGGCTGGCAAGACTGTCATCAAGGAAATTTATGTGAAGGGTAAGCTCTACAATATCGTGGCAAAATAATAAATTGAGGAGCTTTGTTCAATAAAAATCTCTTGACATAGTAAAATGCCTTATTGTATAATCTATGTGTTATCCTGTTATTAGGATATAACTCCAGCCGTAGGCGTAGGGAGGGAATAGTAAATGGCAGAGATCAGAGTAAAAGATAACGAGTCGCTGGATAGTGCTCTCAGACGGTTTAAGCGTTCCTGCGCCAGATCTGGCGTTCTGGCGGAAGTCCGCAAGCGCGAGCATTATGAGAAACCTTCCGTTAAGCGCAAGAAAAAGTCCGAGGCTGCTCGTAAGCGCAAGTACAAGTAATCTTGATCTTTATTGCAACCGGAATAAAGGCAGATGGGTTTATCCCCGTCTGCCTTTTCCATTTGCACAAATCGGGGAAAGAGCGGGAAATGGGGCTTTCTTTTCCCCACGCAAGTTGCTATAATAGAGCCGAACCAACCGAAAGGAGCGTGACCCCTTGCCGCTTTTGACCCCGCAGTACGATTTCCGCCGCATCGAGGAGATCCCAACGGAATTTTTCACCCGGCACGGCATCCGTGCCCTGCTCCTGGATGTGGATAACACCCTGACCGGTGATAACAGCCAGGAAATAAAGCCGGAGGTGATGGACTGGCTGGAGCGCCAGCGGGCGGCCGGGCTGCGGCTTTTTGTCATCTCCAATAATCACGAGCTGCGGGTTGCGCCCTTTGCCAACCGCCTGGGGCTGGGCTACATTGCCGATGCCGCCAAGCCCCAAAAGAAGGTGGCCCTGGCCAAGATGAAGGAATTTGGTGTCAGCCCGCGGCAGACCGCCCTCATCGGGGATCAGCTCTTTACTGATATCCTGTGCGGCAACCTGTGCGGCTGTGTCACCATCCTGGTGGAACCCTACGCCGAAGAAGGCTACGGCCTGTACCGCATCAAGCGCCCGCTGGAAAAACCGCTGCTGCGCCTGTACCGCCGCCGTAAAAGGAGGAATACCGAATGATAAGAATAGGGCCTGCCGGAAACAGCGAAAGCTTTACCGCCATGGGCTATAAATCCACCCCGCAGATCCCGGAATACCTGGAAAAAATGGGGCTCAATGCCTACGAATACCAGTGCGGCCGTGGGGTGCGTATCAACCGCGAAAGCGTACTGAAGCTAAAAGCCGGCTGCGAGGCGCGGGATATCCAGCTTTCGCTGCACGCGCCGTATTATATCTCCCTTTCCAGCGTGGAGGAAGAAAAGCGTCAGAACAGCATCAAGTACATTCTGGAATCCGCCGAAGCCGCCGACCTGATGGGCGCCCGCCGCATCGTGGTCCATTCCGGCTCCTGTGCCAAGATCAGCCGGGAGGAGGCGCTTTCCCTTGCGGGCGAGACCCTGAAGCAGGCGCTGGCGGCGCTGGATGAAGCCCACCTGGGGCACATCATCGTCTGCCCGGAGGTCATGGGCAAGTTTAACCAGCTGGGCACGCTGGAAGAGGTCATGGAGCTGTGTAAGCTGGATGACCGCCTGCTGCCCTGTGTGGATTTTGGCCACCTCAATGCCCGCACGCTGGGCAGCATCCGCGGGGCGGAGGACTACGAGCGCATTTTGCTGACCATGAAAAACGAGATAGGGGAGCAGCGCATGAAGTGCTTCCATTCCCATTTTTCTCAGATAGAGTACACCGAAAACGGCGGGGAAAAACGCCATCTCACCTTTGCCGATACCACCTACGGTCCCTACTTCGCGCCGCTGGCGGAGGTACTGGTGAAGTACGACAGCCAGCCCACCATCATCTGTGAATCAGCCGGGACGCAGGCGGAGGACGCCGCTACTATGAGAGATCTCTATAACCAAGCCGCAGAAAGGAAGGAACAAGCATGAACCGCATTGAAAAACTGATGAAAGCCCTGCCGGAGGGAGCCGATGCCGCCCTCATCACCTCCGATGTGAATCGCCGCTATTTTACCGGGCTGGGCTCCACCGCCGGCACGCTGCTGGCGTTCCGGGATGCCGCCTACTTCATCATTGATTTCCGTTATATCGAGGTCGCCAAGGCTACCGTCACCGGTGCCGAGGTCATCCTGCAGGATAAGCTGTATGACCAGTTGGGCGAGCTGCTGAAGAAGCACGGCGCCAAAACCGTCGCCATCGAAACCGACTACATCACCGTGGGCAGCCTGGAGCAGTATCGTTCCCGTCTGCCGCAGGTGGAGTTCCTCACCGCCTCCGCCCTCAATGATAAGATCCTGGAGATGCGTTCCCTCAAGGACGAGGCGGAGATTGACGCCATCCGCAAGGCGCAAAGCATCACCGATGCCGCCTTCCTGGAGATCCTCGATTTCATCAAGCCCGGCAAGACCGAAAAAGAGGTCGCCGCCTACCTGGAATACTGCATGCGCCGTCTGGGGGCGGATGGCCTCGCCTTTGAGACCATTGCCGCCGGCGGCCCCAATTCCGCCAAGCCCCATGCCGTCCCCGGTGACCGTCCCCTGCGGCAGGGCGACTTCTTCACCATGGATTACGGCGCCTACTGGGGCGGCTACTGCTCCGATATGACCCGTACCGTCGCCATCGGCGAGCCGACCGACGAGATGCGCCGTGTGTATGATACCGTCCTGGCCGCTCAGCTTCTCGGCATCGAAAAAGCCGTCGCGGGCGCTTCCTGCCGCGCCGTGGATGCCGCCGCCCGTGAGCTCATCTACAATGCCGGCTACGAGGGCTGCTTCGGCCACAGCCTGGGCCACTCCGTCGGCATCGAGATCCACGAGATGCCCGGCTTCTCTCCCTCCATCGCCCCGGAAACCATCGCCAAGGAGGGCATGGTCATCACCGTGGAACCAGGCATCTATCTGGAGGGCCGCTTCGGCGTCCGCATCGAAGATATGGTCTGGTTTGCCCCGGATGGCACAAAAGATTTGACAAACAGCCCCAAAGAGCTCATTATCCTGTGAAAAACCCTTGCATTTATGCACCGGTATATGTTAAAATCAGATAGTTAAATCCGTATATTATATCCTGGAGGTTTTTGTATTATGGTAAGTGCAGGCGATTTTCGCAATGGTGTAACCTTTGATATGGATGGCAATGTCTATCAGATCATCGAGTTCCAGCATGTTAAACCCGGCAAGGGCGCCGCTTTTGTCCGCACCAAGATCCGCAATGTGATCACCGGTGCTGTCACCGAGCGTACCTTCAACCCCTCTGATAAGTACCCGACCGCCTATATCGAGAGAAAAGATATGGAATACCTGTATTCCGATGGCGACCTGTACTATTTCATGGATCAGGAGACCTACGAGAATATCCCGATCAACAAGAGCATCCTCAGCGATAACTTCAAGTTTGTTAAGGAGAACACCGTCTGCAAGATCCTTTCCTATAAGGGCAGCGTGTTCGGCGTAGAGCCTCCCTTCTTCATGGAGCTGGAGGTCACCAAGACCGATCCCGGCTTTGCCGGCAATACCGCCACCAATACCCTCAAGCCCGCCACCCTGGAAACCGGCGCCGAGATCAAAGTCCCCCTGTTCATCAATGAGGGCGATATGATCCGCGTGGATACCAGAACCGGCGAGTACATGGAAAGAGCGTAAATCACGCGTTACTGTTTTTGTCATTATTTCAAACCAGAACCAGATAGGGAGGTTACAAAAATGACTGTTATTGAAAAAGTTGCTTATCTGCGCGGCCTGGCCGATGGCCTCAAGCTGACCGATACCACTGCCGAAGGCAAAGTTCTGCTCAATGTTATCGAGGTCCTGGATGACCTGGCGCTCTCCGTTACCGATCTGGAGGATGCGGTAGAGGAGCTGGGCGAAGTCGTCGATGCCATCGATGATGATCTGCAGGATGTGGAAGACGCCCTGTATGAGGAAGACGATGAGGACGAGGACTACGACTTTGATGAGGACGATGATTATGGTCTGGATGACTATGATGAGTTCGATGATGAGGACGAGCCCCTGTACGAAGTAAAGTGCCCCACCTGCGGCGATACCATCTGCGTGGATGAAAGCATGCTGTGCGAAGGGGAGATCGACTGCCCCAACTGCGGCGAAAAGCTGGAGTTCGATCTGGATGACCTGGATTGCGAAGGTGACTGCGAAGGCTGCACCGGCTGCGACCTGGATTGATCTTCCAAGACAAGCCATACATCAACTGGTGAAGTATGAGGCATTTGTACTTCACCAGTTTTTTGTCAGGCGCCGTTATCACTTTCAGCATTAGTTATAACTAAAATGCTATTTTTTTATTAAAATTCGGCAGTAAAATAGCGGGTTTTTGGTTGAAATTACACCCAAAAGCAACTAAAATAAATGATGTACCACTATGGGAGAGGCAAATGGCAGCACAGAACCGTAACCGCAAAGTAAAAAGACTGGCTTTGATGGGCCTTTTGTTCGCGCTGGCCATGGCACTCAGCTTCCTGGAGTCGCTGCTGCCCGCTTTGCCCATGCTGCCGCCGGGCATCCGGCTGGGCCTTTCCAATATCGTCACCATGTACGCCCTGTTTGTGCTGGGGCCGGTCAGCGGCTATACCATCGCGGTGCTCAAGTCTCTGTTCGTGCTGCTTACCCGCGGGGCGGTAGCCGCCGCCATGAGCGCGGCCGGCGGTATTGTCTCCGTCACGGTCATGCTGCTGCTCAGTCTGCTGCCGGGCATTCGCCGGCAGTACCTGCTGCTCAGCGTTTTCGGCGGCGTGGCGCACAATATGGGCCAGCTTATCGCGGCCCGGTTTATCATCAGCAATCAATATGTTTGGTACTACTTGCCGGTTCTTTTAGCGGCGGGACTGCTCATGGGCGCCATCACCGGGATGGCCCTGCGGGTCGTCGTGCCTTATTTGGACCGCTTAAGCCTAAAATAAACAATTAGGAGGGATACCTGTGGCTATGTTCCATTCGCTTCCCAGCATCCATGTGAAGCACCAAAAGAACACAGCCGAGTCGGAAAGCGTGATCATGCCGGTCCCGGCCGAGGTCACCATTTCCATGTCTCAGCATATCGGTGCCCCCTGCAAACCTGTCGTAAAGGTTGGCGATACCGTTAAGGTCGGCCAGCTCATCGGCGATAGTGAAGCAGCGGTTTCGGCACCGATCCATTCCAGCGTATCGGGTAAGGTCAAGGCCATCGAGCAGATCTTCAATGCCCGCGGCGCCAAATCGGAAGCCATCGTCATCACCACCGATGGCGAGCAGACCATCGATGAGACCCTCACTCCGCCCGTCATCGGTGGGGAGCTGGAGGATGTTCTGGTGGCGGCGCGTGCCTGCGGCCTGATGGGCCTGGGCGGCGCGGGATTCCCCACCAGCGTCAAGCTGGCCGGCCTGAAGAGCGCGGCCATCGATACCCTTGTCATCAATGGTGCCGAGTGCGAACCCTACCTCACCTGCGATTACCGCATCATGCTGGAAAAGACCAACCTGCTGCTGGAGGGCGCGGAGCTCATTCTGCGCCATATGCCGGGCGGCCGCGCGGTCATCGGCATCGAAAATAACAAGCCCAAGGCCATTGAGAAGATCAAGGCCGACGCCGCGGCGAAGGGCAGCAAGCTGGAGGTGCTGGAGCTCAAATCCCGCTACCCCCAGGGTGCCGAAAAGGTCATCGTTTACGAGGCCACCGGCCGCGTCATCCCGGAGGGCAAGCTCCCCAGTGATGTCGGCGTGCTGGTCATGAATGTCGGCACTGTCATTAAGCTGGCGGAGTATGTCAAGACCGGCCTGCCGCTTACCAGCCGTATGGTCACGGTAGATGGCGGCGCGGTAGCCGAGCCGAAGAATGTCTGGGTCCCCATCGGCACCAAGCTGGAGGACATCATCAATTTCTGCGGCGGCTACAAGGGCGAACCGGCCGAGATCATCCTGGGCGGCCCCATGATGGGTACCTCCTGCCGGGATGACCAGGCCCCCATCAGCAAGACCAATAACGGCCTGCTGGTCTTCAATGAAAAAGAAGCTAAAATGGCAGCCGAGACCGCCTGCATCCGCTGCGGCCGCTGCCTGCGGGCCTGTCCGCTCAGCCTCAGCCCCGCGGCGCTGGATCGCGCCTATCATGCCGAGGATGTGGAAGCGCTCAAGGCGCTGCATGTCAACCTGTGCATGGAGTGCGGCTGCTGTGCCTATGTATGTCCTGCCAAGCGCCATCTGGTGGCCTATAACCAGCTGGGCAAGCAGATGATAAGAAAGTAAGGGGGAGGGGAGTAGAATATGACTGATCGTAAACTGTTGGTTTCTGCGGGGCCTCATGTCCGCAGCAGCGCCTCCACCACCTCCGTCATGGGCGATGTCCTCATTGCCCTGCTGCCTGCCGTGGTGGCGTCGGTACTGGTCTTTGGTACCCGCGCCCTGCTGCTGGAGGTCGTTTGTGTGGCGGCTTCTATCCTGTTCGAGTACCTGTTCCGTAAGATCACCAAGCGCAGCAATACCATCTCCGATCTCAGCGCCGCTGTGACCGGCCTGCTGCTGGCCATGAACCTGCCCGCCAGCTTTCCCATCTGGATGGCAGTGGTCGGCTGCTTTGTCGCTATCGTGATCGTCAAGCAGCTCTTCGGCGGCATCGGCTGCAATTTCGCCAATCCCGCCATCACCGGCCGCATCTTCCTGCTCATCGCCTTTGCCGGGCAGATGACCAGCTGGCCGACCGCCAATTCCTACATCACCGGCATCGATGCCGTTTCCGGCGCTACCCCCCTTGCCCTCATCAAGGAGGGCGCTGTGGATAGCCTCCCCGCCGTCAAGAACCTGCTCTTTGGTATCCGCGGCGGCTGCCTGGGCGAGACCTGCGCCATCGCTCTCATCATCGGCTTTGTTTATCTGGTGGTTCGCCGGGTCATCACCCCCACCATCCCGCTGGTGTATGTGGCCACCATCGCCCTCATGAGCGTCGTTCTGGGCTATGATCCCATCTATATGATCCTCACCGGCGGCGTGCTGCTGGGCGGCATCTTCATGCTCACCGATTACTCCACCTCTCCCGCCACCGAGTGGGGCAAGGTCGTATTCGCGCTGGGCGCGGGCATCATCACCATGCTCATCCGCAATTCCTCCGGCGGCTATCCGGAGGGCGTATCCTTCGCCATTCTGCTTATGAATATCATCTGCCCCCACCTCAATAAGATCGGGGCCAAAAAACCGTTTGGAGTGGGAGGTGCTGAGAAATGAAATGGGAAAAGCTGAAACCCATCGTTGTCCTCACCGCCATCTGCGTCATCGTTTCCGCGGCGCTGGTGGGCACCTACGGCCTCACCAAGCCCGTCATTGACGCGGCCAAGGCTGCCGAGGCCAATGCGGCCCTTTCCGCCGTTCTGCCCGATGGCGCCGACTTCGAGGAAGTCACCGTCACCGCCGAAAATGTTCTCAATGCCTACAAGGCCGGCAACGGCGCGGGCTATGTATTCCAGGCCCAGGGCAAGGGCTTCGCGGGCATGATCACCGTCATGGTCGGTATCTCCTCCGATGGCACCATCACCGGTACCCAGGTCATGGAGCACGGCGAGACCCCCGGTATCGGCGACCGCATCGAAAAGGAGACTCACTTCCAGGAGCAGTACCTTGGCAAGGATTATAACCTTGAGGGCATCGAGTTCCTCTCCGGCGCTACCTTCTCCTCCAAGGGCTTCAATGCCGCTGTCGGCAATGCCTTTGTCGCTTACGGTGAGCTGGCCGGTATCGTTATCGAAGCCCCCACCGAAGAAAAGGTCTATCCAGATGCCGAGCTGATCACCGAGATGCTGGGCGAGGGCTACACCGAGCTGGAGACCCTCCCCGAGGGTGTTGACAGCGCCTATCAGTCGGAACTGGGCTATGCCTTCAATGTCCACGCGGCCGGCTTCAGCGGCGATCTGCACATCCTCGTCGCCATTGATAATAACGGCGCTATCATCGCCTCCAAGCTGTATCAGCACACCGAGACCCCCAATGAGTACGAGGGCATCGATGGCGCCAAGCTCTCCAAGAGCTCTTACAGCAAGAAGTGGATCGGCGTCACCGCCGAAACCCCCGATAGCGAGCTGCCCATGGTATCTAAGGCAACTTATACCTCCAATGGCTACAAGGAAGCTGTTAAGCTGGCCTTTGCCGCCTTTGAGACTGTGAAAGGAGCGTGAGGAACCAAATGAGTAACAAGCTGAAAACCTTCACCAATGGTATCATCAAGGAGAACCCCGTTCTGGTTCTGGTGCTGGGTACCTGCCCCACCATCGCTACCTCCACCTCGGTCCTCAATGCGCTGGGTATGGGTCTGGCGGCCACCTTTGTACTGCTGGGCTCCAATATCGTTATCTCCCTGCTGCGCAATATCATCCCCAATAAGGTCCGCATTCCCTGCTTCATCGTCGTCATCGCCGGCTTTGTTTCGGTGGTGCAGCTGCTGCTCCAGGCCTATGTGCAGAGCCTCTATCAGAGCCTCGGCATCTTCCTGCCGCTCATCGTGGTAAACTGCATCATCCTTGGCCGTGCCGAGATGTTTGCCAGCAAGAATAATGTCATCGATTCCGCCCTCGATGGTCTGGGCATGGGCCTGGGCTTCACCCTCGCGCTGTTCTGCATGGCCACCGTCCGCGAGATCCTCGGCAGCGGCACCTGGTGCGGCATCACCCTCACCGCCAATCTGTTCGATCCTATCGCGATCATGAAGCTCACCCCCGGCGGCTTCCTCGTTTATGGCGTGCTCATCGCCATCATGAATAAGTTCGCCAAGCATAAGCCCAAGAAGAAGCTCGATTGCGCTGCCTGCGGCGCCTGCGCCGGTTGCGCCGGCGGCTGCCCCTCGGCAGAGAATAAGGAAGGAGGCTGTGAAGCATGAAAGAAATGATCGTCATTCTGCTTTCCGCTATTTTGACGCAGAACTTCGTCCTTTCCAAGACCCTGGGTATCTGCCCGTTCCTCGGCGTTTCCAAAAAGCTGGATTCCGCCGTTGGCATGAGCGTTGCCGTTACCTTTGTTATGGTACTGGCCACCGCCGCCACCTGGCCCATCCAGACCTATCTGCTGGATAAATACGAGCTGGGCTATATGCAGACCATCGTGTTCATCCTGGTCATCGCCGCACTGGTACAGCTGGTGGAAATGGCCCTCAAGAAGTTCCTGCCCCCGCTGTATGAAGCCCTCGGCATCTACCTGCCCCTCATCACCACCAACTGCGCCGTGCTCGGTGTAGCGGTGCTCAATATCGATGAGAAGTACAATTTCGGCCAGTCCATGGTCAATGCGCTGGGCGCCGGTCTCGGCTTCCTGCTGGCAATGGTCCTCTTCGCGGGCGTTCGCGGCCGCATGGAGAACATGGATATCCCCGAATCGTTCCAGGGCCTGCCCATCACTCTGATCGCTGCCTCCATCGTGTCCATGTCCTTCATGGGCTTCTCCGGTGTGGTAGATGGTCTGCTGAAGTAAGGAGGGGAAATTACAATGACTGGTATTATTATCGTTGGTGCCATCGGCCTGTTCTGCGCTATCCTGCTGGTCGTGGCCTCCCGTTTCCTCTCGGTCCCCACCGATACCCGTGTGGAGGACATCCGCGGCTTCCTGCCCGGTGCCAATTGCGGCGCCTGCGGCTATGCCGGCTGCGATGACTACGCCAAAGCCGTTGCCAATGGCAGCGCCAAGCCCAATCTCTGCATCCCCGGCGGCGCTTCCGTCTCCGCCCAGATCAGCGAATATCTGGGCGTCGCGGCGGAAAACACCGAGCCCGTCAAAGCCACCGTCCGCTGCAGCGGCACCTGCCAGAAGTGCGGCGAAGCCGAGGATTACCACGGCCCCGCCACCTGCGCGGCCTGCGCCGCCCTGCACCGCGGCAAAAAAGCCTGCGGCTACGGCTGCCTGGGCTATGGCGATTGCGTCAAGGTCTGCAAATTCGGCGCGCTCTCCATCGTGGATGGCGTTGCCCATGTGGATGAAAGCCTGTGCACCGGCTGCGGCGCCTGCGCCAAGGCCTGCCCGCACCTGCTCATCGGCATGGTCCCGGTCAAAAATCATGTCACCGTGCGCTGCTCCAGCCATGATAAGGGCGCTGTCGTCCGCAAGGTCTGCTCCGCCGGCTGCATCGGCTGCATGATGTGCACCAAGGTTTGCCCCACCGGCGCCATCACCGTCACCGATTTCCTCGCCTCCATCGATCCCGAAAAGTGCACCAATTGCGGCGCCTGCGCCGAAAAGTGCCCTGTCAAGGTCATCACGCTGGAATAAATTCCGCACTGTTCTAACCTGAAACCCTTCAAGCCGCTCCCGGAAACGGGGGCGGCTTTTGCATCTTTTCCTACAGATCACTTCTCCGGCGATCTCCTTATTCCATAAAGGAATAAGTGCAATTCAAATTTGAATTGCATTATAATAACCAATTGTTTTATAGTTTAGATACAGATATCTGACAAAATGATCAGTGTGAGGTGTGATTAGTTTGGAAAAAAAGAAAAAAGCGTTATACACTAAAAAATCTATTTCGTATGGTCTTGTAAATGGTATTTCCTCCTTGAAAACAAACATGACGGGGACATACCTGTCCTTCTTCCTTACCACATTTGTCGGGCTCACCAATGTTCAGCTGGGCACGATGAACACGGTCAAGGGCCTGATCGGGCTTTGGGGCTCCTTTGTGATCGGCGTCATCATGCAGAAGGTTCGTCTGCCATGGGGACGCTATCGCTCATGGATTTATATCATGATGCCGTTAGCGGGAATATTCCAGATTCTCACCTTTGTCAATTGGGGTAATCTTCCGGAAGGCATCAAGTTCCCGCTGGTATTTGTCATTTGCGTTTTGGATACCTTCCTTTATAACTTTGCCTTTGCGGCTTATACCGGTTTGATGATCCCCCTTGCCCCCGACCCGACGGAGCGTACCGGCCTTGCCGGCGCACGCAGCCAGATCAATTCCATCGGAAAAGTATTCTTCGGCTTTGTTGCCGTTGCAGCCATTGCCTTTATCGGCAAGCTCTTCAATAACGAAGCAGCTGGCTATACCGGCTTCATGGTGCTTATTGTAATTGCTCTTACGGCATCCTTCTTCAATCTTGCCAAGATTGCAAAATCCGTGGATCCTTCCACCGGGAAATCCAATCCGGCAGCCAAGGACGGAACTGCTGTTGAAGCTGTAAAGGAAAGCAAAAAAGACGGCGTCTCCTTTTGGACGATGATCAAATCCGTCTGCAACAAGCAAACCATTGCATGGCTGATCGTTTCCTTCTCCCACGGTATTCCCTATGCTCTGGTGATGAGCCTTGTGGCTTATTATTACGGGTTTGTTATCGGCGATAAGACCATGATGGCTACATACATGGCACTGTCCACCCTGATGCAGTTCGTCGGCTCCTTCATCGGCCCCATCATTGCCAAGCGTCTCGGCATCAAGGGCGGCATGTATTCCGGCCTTATCATCTATGCGGCAGCCCTCGGCTCGGCATATTTTATCGGCAAGAATCCTCTTGTATTCACCATCCTTCTTTGTGTGGCAATGATCGGCCGTAATGTTTGCTACACCATCGAGTTGCCTCTCTACACCAATGTTATTGACTATACCGCCATCGTTAACGGTAAGGATGTCCGTCCCTTTATGAGCTCCCTGTATACGGTAACCATCGGCATCGCGAAGACCATCGCCGGCGCGCTGCTCGGCTTCGGCCTTGCAACAGTCGGGTTTGATAAGGCTGCCGTGACAACGGAAGCAGTGCAGGGCATTCGTGTGCTTCTGTCTGCAGTTCCCTGTGCGTCTCTCGCAATCGGCATGATCGCCCTTTCTATGTTTAATGTCACCGAGGAAAAGCTGATCGCGCTGCGCAAGGAAAAGGGCCTTACTGTTGATTGATGACCGTTTACCTATCATAGGAATACAGCCCGGTTAAAAATGCGGAGCTCTTTGCCGGCGCATTTTCAAACGGAACGCTTCCATCCGGGAGAGAGCCCGCAACGAAAACAACTCTATAAGATAAGGAATTTGATACAATGAAAGAATATATCCACGAGCAGGCAAAAGAAATCGAAGTATTTGACCACTGCGATGTATTGGTTGTCGGTGCCGGCCCCGCCGGAACGGCTGCGGCGGTTTCCGCCGCCCGAAATGGTGCAGGTAAGGTAGTCCTGCTGGAGCGCTATGGTCATCTGGGCGGTATGGCTACCGGCGGGCAGGTGCTTTTTATCCCACATCTCAGCGAGGGAAAGCAGCAGATGATTGCAGGCATACAGCAGGAGTGGCTGGATCGTTTGGAGAAGATGCCCAATGGCCTGATCGGTCCTGACCGCAAGGATATCGGCAGCACGGACCCTGCGCTGATTGATAAATGGAGAAAGTATTACGGTTTTGTATGCGATGGATGGATCTGGTATGGCGCATATGTTGATCCGGAAATGCTGAAGATCGCCATGGTCAACATGGTAGAGGATGCCGGTGTAACCGTATACTGCCATGCCTGGGGCAGCGAGGCGCTTATGGAGGGCAATCGAGTAATCGGCGTGACCTTCCAGTCCAAGGAGGGCCGCAAGGCGATTTTGGCCGGCAAGGTGATCGACTGTACCGGTGATGGTGATATCTTTGCATCCGCAGGCTGTGCCTATGAGAAGGAATACAGCGGCGATGACCGCAGCTATAATGTTTCCGTTGTATTCAGGCTCGGCAATGTTGATTCTGAAGAATTCCGCAATTGGAAGTATGATCCCAACAGCCATTATCGTGATAAGCTGGCCGAATATAAAAAGCTGTTCGGATATCGCATTTCCCCCTTTATCACCCCCATGAAGGATATTATGTGGGTCAATAATTTCGTGGAGGGAAAGGATTGCTGCAATGTTCAGGATCTTACCGATACTGAAATGCTCATCAGACGCAGCCTGAATGAGGGTATCAAATGGATTCGTGAGAATGTTCCCGGCTTTAAAAATGCATTCCTGCACGATACCGCCCCGCAGCTTGGTACACGCGGCAGCCGTCGCCTGAACGGTACCTACCGTCTTACGATGGATGATATTGCACAAACAATCGAGCATGAGGATACCATTGCCATCATTCCGGCACACAGACGGATGAAGTATAAATCTCCCATCGAGCTTCCGTACGGCGTTATGCTTCCTGCCGATGATGTAGAGGATCTGCTGGCTGCCGGCCGCTGCTTCTCCTCGGCACACGATGCAAACGATCATGCCAATCTGATTCCCCACTGTGTCGCACTGGGTGAAGCCGCCGGTGCTGCTGCGGCCCTGGCGCTGCAATCCAACACCACCTTCCGTGATGTTGATGTGAAGAAGGTCCAGCAGATGCTGAAGAAGCAGGGAGTATATCTGCCCCGATAAACGGTGCAGCGAAAACCGGCTCCATATTACAAAACCCCGTAGGCAATAGCTGACCCTGAAAAGCAGTAGAGTCGCACAGCGGGCGTCAAAGGGATGCCGTTAGCGATTACTTGATTTCCGCTGTGCTTCTTTACTGTCTTTACATTTGCAATCAATGCATATATAATATACTTTTATTTTATGGGGGTTTGCTCTTTCGCCTGCAGAATGAATGGATTATTTTTTGATCTCTGCCGTAGGGTGACGATCCCCGCAGCAGCCGGATGGCTGCGGTTAAAAAGGGATATGCTGTGGGGCAAAACGGCATTAATCGGATGCAGCATCTTCCCGGGAAATGCATCATCGGCCAATAAAGTAAGAGTAAGGCGCTGCCGGAAAGGTATGGTTTATATGAAGCTGGAATACATCAAGGCGGTTTTGGCTCTTTCAAAATCCAAAAGCTTCGGCGAAGCGGCAGAGAATGTTTTTTCTACCCAGTCGTCTCTATCAAAGCAGATTATATCGGTGGAAAAAGAGCTTGGGATAAAGCTCATCCACAGGGCAACCAAAAAGGACTCCATCAGGCTGACGCATGAGGGAGAAATTTTTGTTAAGCATGCTGCCGGCATCGTGGAGGAATACAATGCGCTTTTGGACGAGCTTAAGCAGGAAAAGGACGCCGGCCGTCAGGAGATCCATTTGGGCTTTTCGGTAAAAAGCCATATCAGCCCGGATTTTCTTGTAAAATTTCAGTATGAATATCCGCAATGTGTTATCAAGGTATGGAATATAGGTTATTCCGAGGCGGTGGCCGCTATGCAGAATAAGAGTCTTGACGCGGCTATTTTTCCGTATATGATGCTTGAAAGCGATCCCATGCAGATCATACCGTTTTATCACGACCCGGCATTCAGTGTTATCGAGCTTTCCAATCTGTGTGAAGTGGTGGTGGAGATGAGCGAGGATAATCCGCTTTCCAAGCTCAAGGAGGTTTCCATTGATCAGCTTAAAGATGAAACCTTCATTATGAACTCAAAGCAGACCGGCAGCACCTCCGATTTCTATACGGACACCTCCGATCCGCTGGTTCGGGCGTGCATCTCCAGGGGCTTTTATCCCAGGGCAAGCGATAAGATCATGGTTATTGGGAATGACATGAAAACGGCACACATGCTTATTGTCAATAATTACGGCATAGCCCTCAGAATCGTCCCGGTCACGGATGGCGCGATCCCGGGCCTGGTGCGCATTCCATTAGAAAAGAACACAATTATAGTAAAAACATTTTTAGTATTTCGCCGGGAAAGCAATTCAAAGGTATTGAGTACCTTTTCCGACTACATGATTCAACAGTTTGGCGGGAAAGCGGTGAAATAACAATGTGGCGATGACTGTCATATGCTTTTGCGGTGCTGCAAGCGCACGGGGGTATGACGCATGATATGGCTGCGATTAGCGGTGTTTCCCTGGCCGCATATATCATGGAGCAAGTCATCGCAGCAGACACATATGCAGCCGTCAGCTGTGCGGTAGGAGAAGGGAGGAATATATGGGTACTGTGACGAAAGGGAAGGGTGCAATATACATTAAAACCCTGATCGGTATTGCGTTTATGTACTTTTTCGGTTTGGTTTGTCCCACCTTTGGCGGTATGTCACAGATGGGGATAAAGATTCTCGGTGTATTTATCGGCCTTATTTTTATGACATGTGTGGGCTGTGACCTGTTCTCCAGTTCACTGCTTGCGCTTTTGGCATTCGTCCTGCATGGCTATTACAAGGCAAGCGAATTGATCAGCGGCTGGATCGGCTCCGGAGTGACCTTTCAGCTTATTTTTGCCGGGGCGCTTTGCGTGTATTTAAGGCAGACCGGTGCCATGGATGTTTTCGCAAAGAAGCTTCTTTCGCTTAAAATCACAAGGGGAAGACCGGGCATCTTTATGTTTATGCTTATGCTGGCCGGCTTTTTAGTCTCGACAGTGGTCAATGGTGCAGCCTTTTTCCTGCTGGCATTCGGGCTTTTCGAAAGTATTGCGAAGGTGTGCGGCTACAAGAAGGATGACCAGTTCATGAAGTTCGGCCTACTGTATATGTACACCTCCTCCTATGGGAAATATCTGATCCCGTTTCAGGGGCTTATCCTGGTTGTTGTCGGCTTCTTTGATTCCATGCTGGAGCCATACGGCTATCAATTCAACAGATGGCTCTATATGGTGATTCAGATCGTCACATGGGTAAGCCTGTTTGCAGTGCTTGTTCTTTGCATGAAGTACCTCTTCAAAGTCGATATCAGCAGATTAAAGGATATTAAATCGGACCAGATAGAGCAGTTCAATAAAACCCCAGATACCTTCAGCTTTGAGATGAAGATCGGAATAGGATCATTTGTATTCTGTATGGCTTACCTGTTTCTTATCTATCTGCTGCCAAAGAGCTTTCCGGGCTATACATTTATCAAATCGTTGGATACCAGCCTGATTTGGGCTGTTCCGCTTGCGGTGTTTAATATAATCAGCAAAAACGGCAAGCCCATTATGAACGCTCCGGCGCTCCTCCGGGATGCATCTATATGGCCCATGGTTGCGCTTATTGGTGCAATGACAATGCTGGGAAGGGCATGCACAGATGCCTCTCTTGGCATCAATAACTGGCTCGTTTCGGTGTTTGCCCCTATTTTCGGCGGGCAAAGCACCATTATGCTGCTGCTGATTTGCGTAGTATTCATCACCGTTGTTACGCAGGTGGTAAACGGTAATGTACTTACCATGGGAATGACACCGATTATTGTCCCCATTGTTTGTGGAATGGTGGAACAGGGGATAAAGATTGACCCAACGGTAACCCTTACGGTCATCAGCACCTGTGCCTCGGTCGCATTTCTTTTCCCATCCGGCTCTGTGGCGGCGGCCTATATTCTCGGCAGGGAGGAGATTGACAAGAAATTCCTTTTTACAAAGGGCGTTGCAGTCCTCACTGTTTATATGCTGGTGCAGCTTGCAGTAGCCGTCCTGTTTAATGCCATTGTATAAGCTCTTCTGCGATGGCAAAAATCTGGGCATTTTTGCTGAATTTCACATTAAAACTTTGTGCGCTTCTCCAAAAATTTCCCCAAATAGTTGACACCCCCTGCCCAAAAGTGGTAGTCTTTTCTTGCTGTTCATATCCCCATGGGGATATTTTTGTGTTTGCGCCAGCAAACACAACCCCACCTGCGGGAAAACAAAAAAGAGAAGAGGTATTGTTTATGAAAAAATTTCTTAGCCTGGCGCTGGCCCTCCTTATGCTGGCCGTCATGCTGCCGGTCGTGTCCTTGGCGGATACCACAGAGGTAGAAGTTAACCCGCAAAATGCAGCTACGATCAATTATGGTGCCACTTCTAATGTTACATACAAGTTTGCAAAAGGTGATTATGGAAAGCTTCAGGCTTTCCTTCGCTCCAGCGAAAATGTAACATTTACTGCGGAAGAGGGTGCTAATTTCGAAAGATTGGAAATTGGTTACCATGCAGGGCAGGATGTTAATCTTGCTAACAAGACTAACAGTACTCTGACCGTACAGGGTTTCACTGTAACTGGCGATTTGTTTATCAATGCTGCGGATCAAAAAGTCATTGTTCAGAACAATACCGCAGGTAACATCACAATCAAAACACACCATATTGATAATATGGATATTCAGGTGCTGAATAATGAAATTACCGGTGGTGAAACTGCCTTTAAGTATGGTATATATATTGTGCCTAATACAACAAACTATGATTTGACCATTACCGGGAATAAGCTTTCCAATATAAAAGATCATGCCATTAGCGTACAGGGCAATGGTGATGGTTCTGCTGTAACTGCTGCCAAATCCATCGCTGTAAATAATAACACCTTTAATTCCTATGGCTTGGATGGCAAATCCAATCGTGCTGCTTTCAAGATTTGGAACGATACCACGCTGGCTCCCGAAAATAGTCAGACAATCAATAAAGCGGCTGCTGCACTGGCTGCAAGCATAAAGAGCAGCAATACTTTTAGCAAAGAATTGGGCGAACAATGCATAGCTGCTTTGTTCTACGATTCTGGTGTTGTTAAACTTGATCCTCCCGCTGAGGAAGGCCCCACCCAAATCGTCATCATCGATCGCACCGAGGACACCCCCAAGACCGATGACCAGAAGAACCCCGCCACCGGCGCCAATGACATGGTCGCCGCCGCGGCCGCTCTCATGGCTGTCGCCGCCCTTGGCATGGCCGCCCTCTCCCGCAAAAAATAAGCCATCCCCCTCATTTTGGGAGCCCCTTCGGGGGCTCCTTTTTCCTGTTATTTTGCTGTAAATATCGCCCAGCATTTAGTTGAATCACACCCATATTTTCCCGCAATCGTAAATTTTTCGTGAAAAAAAGTGAATTATTAACCTTTCACATGCAAAGAAAGGCCGTTTTTGCCGTATTAGTGGGGGGAGTTTTTCGCCGCAAAAATCTCTTCCGGCACTTCCTTCCGCCGCCCTTTTGTGGTACAATCTATCTTGGACTATTTTGGAGATTTGCGAAAAATTTTCGAGACGATAAAAGGAGACCACCATGCCCCAGCACGATAACCAAACCTACCAGCAGCTAAAATGCGCCATCCTGCAGCGGCGCTTTTCCCACCTCAATCCCATGCAGCGGCAGGCCGTCCTGGCCGTGGAAGGCCCGGTCCTCATTTTGGCCGGGGCCGGCAGCGGAAAAACCACCGTCCTCATCCACCGCATCGCCAATCTGCTTCAGTTCGGCCTCGCCTCCGTCCGGCAGGATGATATGCCCCCCCTCAGCGAGGAGGATTGGCATATCCTGGAGCTTGCCGCCGCCGATGGCAGCTACATGGAACGGGCCGGGCAGCTCATCGCCCACGATGTCCCTGCCCCCTGGAATATTCTGGCCATCACCTTCACCAATAAAGCCGCGGGCGAGCTTCGCGCGCGCCTGGCGGGCATGCTGGGCGCCCGTGGCGAGGATGTGCACGCCGCCACCTTTCATGCGGCCTGCTCCCGCATCCTCCGCGCGGAGATAGAGGCCCTGGGCTACAACAGAAATTTCACCATCTACGATACCGATGATTCGGTCCGGGTCATCAAGGACGCCATGGCCGAGCTCCACATCAGCGATAAAAACTTCGCGCCCAAGGCCCTGCTGGGCAATATCAGCCGTGCCAAGGATAAAATGCTCACCCCGGAGGGGCTGCGCCAGTCGGCGGGGGATAACTTTGCCCTGCAGGTGACCGCCCGGGTTTACGGCCGCTACCAGCAGATGCTCAAAGACGCCAACGCCCTGGATTTTGATGACATCATCCTGCTGACGGTAAAGCTGTTCCAGCAGTTCCCGGAGGTGCTGCAAAAGTACCAGCGCCGCTACCGGTACATCATGGTGGATGAGTACCAGGATACCAACCACGCCCAGTATTTGCTGGTCAGCCTGCTGGCCGCCGCCCACGGCAATCTTTGTGTGGTCGGCGATGACGACCAGAGCATCTATAAGTTCCGGGGCGCCACCATCGAAAATATCCTCTCGTTTGAGCAGCAGTTCGGCCAGACCAAGGTCATCCGCCTGGAGCAGAACTACCGCAGCACCGGCACCATCCTGGATGCCGCCAATGCCGTCATCAGCCGCAACAGCCAGCGTAAGGGCAAGACCCTGTGGACCCAGAACAGCAGGGGAGAGAAGGTGCTGTACCACAAGGCGGCCGATGAGCAGCGGGAGGCCCATTTCATCGCCTCCACCATCCGCAAAAACCACGAAAAAGGCGCCAAATACAGCGACCATGCCATCCTGTACCGGATGAACGCCCTTTCCAGCACCCTGGAGCAGATGTTCATCCGGCAGGGGATCCCTTACCGCATCATCGGCGGCCTCAAGTTCTTTGACCGCAAGGAGGTCAAGGATATCCTGGCCTATCTGGCGGTGCTGAATAACCCCGATGACAGCCTGCGGCTCCGCCGCATCATCAATGAGCCCAAACGGGGCATTGGCGAGGCCACTGTGAATACCGCCCAGCAGGTGGCGGAGAGCCTGGGACAATCGCTGTACCGCACCCTGCAGACGGCCGAGGAATATGCCCCTCTTTCCGGCAAATCCCGTGCCCTGATGGAGTTCACTGCCATGATGGACGGTATCGCCGAATCGGTGGATGAGGTCCCCCTCATCGAAACACTGGAGCAGGTGCTGGACCAAAGCGGCTATGTAAGAGCCCTGGAGGCCAAAAACGATATGGAAAGCCGCGGCCGGCTGGAGAACATCGGCGAGCTCAAGACCACCATCCTGAAGTACATGGAGGAGACCGAGGAGCCCAGCCTTTCCGGCTTTTTGGAGGAGATCGCCCTTTACACCGATCTCGACAATCTCTCGGAGGACGACGACAAGGTCGTCCTGATGACCCTCCATTCCGCCAAGGGGCTGGAATTCCCCTATGTTTTCATCACCGGCATGGAGGAGGGCATTTTCCCCGGCCAGCAGGCCATCTACGAGCCGACCGAGCTGGAGGAGGAACGCCGCCTGGCCTATGTCGGCATCACCAGGGCCAAACGGGAGCTTTACCTCACCGGGGCCGCCCAGCGGATGCTGTTTGGCCGAACCACCCGCAACCGTCCCTCCCGCTTTGTGGGGGAGATCCCCGGAGAGTTGATGAAAACCGAGGATGAGACCGAGCGCTTTGGCAGCAGCTACGGCGGCTACGGCTCCGGTTACGGTTCCGGCTACGCCCGGCAGACCGCCGGCTACCGGCCCAATAAGCTGGGCAGCAGCCCCGCCCCGGCCCCGGCGGCCCCAAAGCCCAAGCCAGCCGCCCCCGCCGCCGAGCCCTTTACCCCGAAAACCGGCGACCGGGTCTATCACAAGACCTTCGGGGAGGGTTCCATCCTGAAGATAGAGCCGATGGGCGGCGATCATCTGCTCACCATCCATTTCGATAAAGTCGGCGCCAAGCGGCTGATGGCCACCTTTGCCCGGCTGGAAAAACGATAATTCCCTGCAAGGAGGAAATACTATGCCAAAGGTCACCCTTATCACCCATACTCCGGAACCGGAAATGACCATTGCTTCGGCCGCGCGGCTGTGCTACAGCCCGGCCACCATAGCACAGGTGCAGGAAAAGCTGACCCCCGAAAAGGCCGGGGAATTTGTGGAGATGCTGGCGGGCCTGGGCCACCAGAGCCCCATAGAGCACGCGGTTTTTACCTTCGGCATTGAAGGCGTGAGCCGTGCTCTGCTGGCACAGATCACCCGGCACCGTATCGCGTCCTTCAGCGTACAGAGCCAGCGGTATGTGCGGGAAAACGACTTTGAGGTGGTGGTGCCGCCGCAGATCGCCGAAGTACCGGAGGCGAGGGAGGAATTTGAGCTGGCCATGCGGGAGAGCATTGCCCACTACCAGAAAATTGCCGAGCTGCTGAAGGCCCGCCGGGAAAAGGAGCTGCTGGCCGAGGGACTGAGCCCCAAGGCGGCCGCCAGCCGGGCGGAGAAAACCGCTATAGAGGACGCGCGGTTTGTGCTGCCCAATGCCTGTGATACCAAGATGATAGTGACCATGAACGCCCGCAGCCTGATGAATTTCTTTGAGCTGCGGTGCTGCCAGCGCGCCCAGTGGGAGATAAGAGAGGTGGCCGACCAGATGCTGCGGCTGTGCCTTTCCGTGGCGCCGCATCTCTTCAAAAACGCGGGGCCGGGCTGTGTGCGGGGCGGCTGCCCGGAGGGCAGAATGACCTGCGGAAAAGCCGCTGAAATGCGGGAAAAATACGCCAGAATGAGGGAAGAAGCCCATGGATAAACGGATGCCGGTTTTTGTGCTGTGCCTGGCGGCGCTGGTGCTGGCGGCGGCCAGCTTTTTGCGGCTGATGCAGGACCGGGCGGCCGAGAGCATGGGGCTTTTTGCGGCGACCGGTGTGGTGCTCATCGCGGCGGTGGTGGTGTATCTTATCTACCGTACCCGCAATAAGAGGGAATGAGGAGGACAGAATATGGAACACAAGCTGTATGTGATAGAGGGGCTGGATGGCAGCGGCAAGGCCACCCAGGCCGCCCTGCTGACCGACTATCTGACCGGGCAGGGCATCCCCTGCCGGAAGCTTTCCTTCCCGGACTACAACGACCCCTCCAGCACGCTGGTAAAGATGTATCTCCATGGGGAGATCGGCACGCTGGAGGAGGTGAACCCCTACGGGGCTTCGCTCTTTTTCACGGTGGACCGTTACGCCAGCTACTGCCGCCACTGGCGGCCGGACTATGAAGCGGGCAAAATACTGGTGGCGGACCGCTACTCCACCTCCAATATCCCGCACCAGATGTCCCGGCTGCCGAAGGAGGAATGGGATAGCTTCCTCGATTGGCTGTGCGATGTGGAATATAACAAAGCCGGGCTGCCCCGCCCCACGGCGGTGGTGTACCTGGATGTGGACCCGGAGGTTTCCCGCCGGCTGCTTTCCGAGCGCTACCACGGCGATGAAAGCAAGCGGGATATCCACGAGGCGGACTTTGCCTATTTGCAGCACTGCCGCGCCGCCGCCCTGTACGGGGCCGAAAAGCAGGGCTGGCATATCCTGAGCTGCACCGAGCAGGGCGAGATGCTCCCGCGGGAGGTCATTGCCGAAAAGATAAGAGAAGCGCTTAAATTATAAAATCCAAGGAGTTTTATGCTGAATTTCAAACCGATCACACTGGAAGCCCGGCGGGACCTGCTGCCCTTTTTGGGCAAAAAGCACCACAGCGCTTGCTACCAGAGCTTTGCCACCATGTACCTGTGGAGCGGCATCTACCAGACCCGCTACTGCCTGACCGGCGAGTGGCTGTTTACCAAAAGCGGCCGGGAGGACGGCTATGGCTTCCCCTATGGGGATGGCGACCTGAAGGAGGGCATCGCCCTGCTGCGGCAGGATGCCAGGGAGAACGGCAAAAAGCTGTGGTTCTTTGGCCTGCTGCCGGAGGAGAAGGCCTGGCTGGAAGCGAATTATCCCGGCGAATTTACCTACGAATCCAGCCGGGATGACGCCGAGTACATCTACGAGGCGGAAAAGCTGGCTACCTACGCCGGCAAAAAGCTGCACGCCAAGCGCAACTTCTGCAACCGGTTCGAGGCCGCCCACCCCGATTGGAAGTTTGAGCCCATCACCGCCGAAAACCGGGAGGATGTGCTGACATTCCACCGGCAGTGGCAGGCCGTCAATGAGGGCGAGGATGAGGGACTGCACAAGGAGGGCTGCGTGGTGCGCTGCGCCCTGCGGGAGCTGGAGGAGCTGGAAATGACCGGCGGTGTGCTGACGGCCGGGGGAAAGATCTACGGCTTTGCCATTGCCAGTATGATCAATGAAACGATGATGGATGAGAACATCGAAAAGGCGGATGGCGAGGAGCCCGGCGCCTACCCCATGGTGTGCCGGGAAATGGCCAGGATGATGAAGCAAAAGTATCCCGAATTGGTTTTTATTAACCGGGAGGAGGACACCGGGGATGAGGGGCTGCGCCGCAGCAAGGAATCCTACTGCCCGGTGATGCTGCTGGAGAAGTATGTGACCCGAGAGGCCAAGTGAGCCGGAAAGGAGCCGCCATGCCGCATGTGACCTATGCCCCGGCCGGGGAAAAGGACCTGCCCCGCCTGCGGGAGATCTTCCTGCGGTGCTTTGGGGAGGAGGCCGCCCCGGAGATGGAGTATGTTTTCTCCCGGTGCGGGGACGCGCTGTGGAAAGCCGAGCATGACGGGACCCCGGCGGCCATGCTGGTGGCCATGCCGGTGACCGTTGCGCTGCCGGAGGGGGAGTGGAAGGCGAGGTATTTCTACGGGGTGGCCACCCACCCCGACTGCCGAAAACAGGGACTGTGCGGCGGGCTGCTGGCAGCCTGCTGCCGGTGGATGTCCGAGCAGGGGGAAGCCGCCGCGCTGCTGCGGCCCGATAGCGAAAAGAACCGGCAATTCTACCGGAAAAACGGCTTTGCCGATTGCAGTACCGTGGGGGTGGGGCAATTTACCGCCAAGGGCGGAGAGTCCCTGCCCTGTACCCCGGCTGAGCCGGAGCGGTATGACGCCCTGCGGCGGCAATATGCGCCGTGGGGGCTGCACTGGGGAAAAGAGGGTCTTGCCACCCAGAAGGGATGGATGAGGTTATACGGCGGCGATCTGTGGCTGCTGGGTCCCCTGGAACAGCCGGTAGGCTGCGCGGCGGTGAGCCGGGAGGGGGAGATGCCTTTGGTGCGGGAGCTGCTGGGCCCCGAAGCCCTGCGGGCGCAGGCACTGGAGGGACTGTGCAAAGTTCTGGAATGCGGAGAACTGCATTTGGCGCTGCCGGGCGCAGGGCAGGCGGACGGCCTGCGGACCGAGCCGATGATGATGGTACGCAAAACGGCGGAAATCGGCCTGCCGGGGGAGATATATACCCCGCTGGCGATGGACTGAAAGGGAAAAACGGCGAGCCGGCAAAGAAACCGGCGGCGCCATGGAAATAAAACGAAAATCACACTGCCGAGGGGAAACCCCGACGGCGGCGATGCAAGGAGGAAACCATAATGACGGCATA